>QGUH01000423.1 GCA_003242355.1 Pseudomonadota bacterium | reverse complement strand
CGGGCGAGATCAGCCGTTCGACCCGCACGCGCCTCGCCGCGAAGGCGTTCGCGCACACGGCGGCGTACGATTCGGCGATCGCGGGCTGGCTCAGCGCCCGCGGCGAGGACGACGGCTATCCGCGACACCTCGGCGTGGTGCTCGACAAGGCATACGCCCTCCGCTACGGCGAAAATCCCCACCAGACGGGCGCGTTCTACATCGAGCGTACTGCTCCTGCCGGTTCGCTCGGCCGCGCCGAGAGCCTGGGCAGCGGCGCCAAGGAGCTCAGCTTCAACAACCTCGTCGACGCCGACGCGGCGCTCGAGGCAGTACGCGAGTTCGAGAACCCCGCCGCCGTGGTCGTCAAGCACACCAATCCCTGTGGCGCCGCCACGGCGCCGACGCTCGCGGATGCGTACCGGGCGGCGCGGGACGCCGACGCCATGAGCGCGTTCGGGGGCATCGTCGCGCTCAACCGCGAGGTCGACGACGCCGCCGCGCAGATCCTCGCGGAGACGTTCCTCGAGTGCATCATCGCACCGGGCTTCTCGCCGGGCGCGCTCGAGCGGCTCCGTGCGAAGGCGGCGCTCCGCCTCCTCGCCACCGGCGACTGGCTGTTCTCCGACTATGCGGATCGGCAGTACCGCCGCGTCGGCGGCGGCCTCGTGGTGCAAGATCGGGATCGAACGGGCGCCGGCGAGGTCGAGCGGGGCCGCGTCGTCACGCGGCGGCAGCCGACCCAGGCCGAGCTTTCGAGCCTGGATTTCGCGTGGCGCGTCTGCAAACACGTCAAGAGCAACGCCATCGTGCTCGCCGGCCCCGGGCAGTCGCCAGGCGTGTACGAGACGTACGGGATCGGCGGCGGGCAGACGGCGCGCGTCACCGCCGTGCGCATCGCGTGCGAGAAGGCCGGCGAACGGGCCAAAGGCGCCGCGCTCGCTTCGGACGCGTTCTTCCCGTTCCCCGACGGCGTCCAGGCGGCCGCCGAAGCCGGCGTCACGGCCATCGTCCAGCCCGGCGGAAGCAAGAAGGACGACGACGTGATTCGGGCGGCAGACGAGGCGGGGATCACGATGATCTTCACCGGCGTGCGCCACTTCCGGCACTGAGCGCGCGGCGCGCGCCGCCAATCGCGTCCCGAAACTTGGCCCACCGCGGGCCGGCATCTTAAGCGCTTCGATAACGATGGCGCTCGATAGCCGGGTCTGCAGTGTGTGCGGCGTGCCCTTCGAGGTGCATTTCCGCTACCAGCTCGAAGCTCGCGAAGAACGCACGGCCGACGGCCGGATCGTGCGCCGCGAGGTTGCCTACTGTTCGCAACGGTGCCTCGAGGCCAGCCACCGGGAACGCGTGGATGGCCTCGTTTCGTGTCACGCCTGTGCGAAGCGCTTCCGCGTGGAGCTCGCGGCGCAGGTCGTGTTCACGGGCGGTATGCGCCACTACGCGTGCGACGCGGCTTGCCGCGCCCGCATCCTGGAGGCGGCGCGCGCGGTGCGCCTCGGTCAGCTCCTCGACCCGGGCTACGGAGTGAATCGAGCCGACGGCGTTCTGCCCGAGCCGCGCAGCGCGGACCCACTCGCCCGCCTCACCCTGTCGCTCTCTTCGTCGGCCTCGCCCACTGCCCCGACGCCGCCGGTACCCGGAACGCGCCCGACACCACCTCCGAAGCCGGTGCGCCCTCCGACGACGGCTCCCCCATCGGCGCCGACGGCTTCGCCGGTTCCGCCGTCCCAACCGGCGGCGAGCATTGCGCCCATGCCGATCGTCACGCCGCCCGCGAGCGTTCCAGCGAGCGTTCCGCAGAGCGCGCCCCAACCTGCGACGATCGCCGCGAGCAGCGTTCCACCAACCGCGAACAGCACCTCCGCGCCCGCTGCGCGCCCGACGACTGCCGTCGCCGTACCGCTCGTCCCCTCGCCCGCCGCTCCCGCGAACGGCGCCCCGAGCGCGCGCTCGTCGCGACCGAGCAGCACCCCCCACGTGCTCGCCGTTTTCAATCACAAGGGCGGCACCGGCAAGACCACCACGGCCGTCCACGTCGCGGCCGGCCTCGCGGCCCGCGGACGACGCGTCCTGCTCATCGACACCGACGGGCAGGGCAACGTCGCCACCTCGCTCGGCATCTCGTTCGAGCGGAGCCTGTACCACGTCATCGTCATGCGCCTCGACGTCCGGGGCGTGATCGTGAGCGCCCGCCCCGGGCTCGATCTGGTTCCGGCGGACGAGACGCTGGCAGCCGCGGAGCTCTACCTCGCCGGGCAAAAGCAGCGCGATCGCGTGCTTGCGAGCCGCTTCCAGGAGGTGCGAGGCGCCTACGATTTCGTGGTCGTGGATTGCTCGCCGAGCCTCTCGCTGTTGAACCAGAACGCGCTCGTGATGGCCGACGCGGTCCTCTGCCCCGTTGCGTGCGACTATCTCTCTCTGGTCGGCGTGCGGCAGGTGGTCCGCACCGTCAAGCAGGTCAATCGGCTGCTGTCGCACCGGCTGCAGTTCTGGGGGGTTCTGCCGACGTTCTTCGACGGGCGTGCCCGCATTTGCCACGACGTCGTCGCGGCGCTGCGCCAGCACTTCGGCGAGGTGTGTCTCGACCCCGTGCGCATCACCAGTCGCGTGAAGGAAGCGCCGGCACAAGGCAAGACGCTCTTCGAGTACGCGCCCGGATCGACCGCAGCGGAGGATTACTCGCGCGTCGTGGAGCGGCTGCTCTTGGCCCCCGAGAAGAACCGCGACGCGACGCGCACAGCAATGGGAGCCGTGGCATGACGGACCGACGCGATCTCCGGGACGCTGCCGTGCGGGTACTCGACGCGAACGAGGTGGAGGGCGTCCTCAGCGGCACCTTCTATGCATCCGAGCCCGTGCCTCCTCGACGCGCCTCGGCGCGCCCCGCGGAGAAGCCGCAGCACTACAAAGTGATCTGCATTTCCCTCTACACCGAGGATCTCGCGCGCCTCGACGAGATGGTGGATACCCTCAAGGCGCGCGGGCTCACCAAGGCGAACCGCAGCGCGCTCATCCGCTACGCGCTCGGTTCGGTCGATCTCGACCGCGTGCCGAAGGGCCTCTAAAACCCCTTCGATGCCGATAGCGCCGCGGGACGCAGGCGAGTGGGCGCGCGAGCTCCGCGTCTCACGCGAGGCCGTGGAGCTCTATCTGGCGAGCGAGGTCATCGATCTCCACCTCGACACGTTCATCTGGCATCGGCTGTTCGGCTACGAGCCCACGCGGCGACACCCGCGCCCACCGCTCGGCGGGTGGTTCCTGGGGCATGCGGATTTTTGCCGCGTGCGCGAGGCGGGCCTCGCCGGGGCGACGTGGGTCATCACGACGAACCCGCTGCGCGAGCCCGAGGATCGCTTCCGAACGCTGCTCGCGAACCTCGGCCGCCTCGAGCTGCTCTTCGCGGAGATGCCGGACGACTTCGAGCTCGTGCGCACGCTGGGCGAGTACCGGGCCGCGCGGGCGCGGGGTCGGCATGCCGCCTTCATCGGTATTCAGGGGGGCAATGCGCTCGACGTCGGCCTGCACACCATCGACATGCTGCCGGCGGGCTCCGTGCTCCGCGTCACGCTCGTGCACTTGTCGAGCTCGCGGATCGGTACCACGAGCTCCCCGTTTCGGCTCACCCCGGACGCAGGGCTCAGTGACTTCGGCGTCGAGCTGGTGCAGCGCCTGAACGCCGCCCGGATTCTCGTCGACCTCGCACACGTCGGCAAACGCGGCTTCTGGGATGCCGTGGAAGCGCACGATCCGTCCCTGCCGATCCTGGTGAGCCACACGGGCGTGTCCGGCGTGCGCCCGCACTGGCGCAACCTCGACGATACGCAGCTGCGCGCCGTCGCGGCGAGCGGTGGCGTCGTCGGAATCCTGTTCCACCGCGGCTTTCTCGACCGGCCGCCATGGCGTCGACGCTCCGACGTGATCGTGGATCACCTCGAACACGTGATCCGCGTGGCCGGGGAAGACACGCCCGCGCTCGGCAGCGACTTCGACGGCGCGATCGTGCCCCCGAGCGATCTCACGAGCGTGCTCGAGCTGCCACGGCTCGTCGAGCACATGCTCCGCCGCGGCTTCGGCCCCGACCGCATTCAGAAGATCTTGGGCAAGAACTTCTTGCGGATGCTGGGCCAAGTCCGACCGTAACGCGGCGGTCGCCCCCCGACCGCAAAGCACGAGGCCGGCCCCCGCGGACCGCGCCTCGTGGTCTTCTTGCTCAGCAGTCGAAGTCGTCGTCGAGATCCGCCGCGTCGTCGTCGCCTTCGGCAATGGGGTCGATCTCGCTCTTCGAGAGCCTCGGCAGGCGCCGCTTCCCGACCGGGCCTTCGTCGACGTAGTCGCGCAGGGCCATCATGTCGCGCAGCGCCTCGAGCTTGGCGAGCGCCTTCACCTCGACCTGCCGAATGCGCTCTCGCGTAAGATTCATGATCGCCCCCACGTCTTCGAGCGTCGTGCCGCCGCGGTCGGCCACGTCGAGCGCGCACGACTCGGCGAGGTCCCACACCTCGAGATCGGGGAAATTGAGCTTGATGGCGCCGGTTCTCGGAGAAACGTCGACATAGAGGTGGTGCCGGCACGACACGAACGGGCACGGGCGCGGGCCATCGATGCACTCGGCGCGACGGCGCGGCTTCCAGTAGTCGGTCTCGGGATAGAGCAGGCGCCCGATCTCGAGCTCGCGCTTCGTCATGCGCTTGACGC
>QGUH01000422.1 GCA_003242355.1 Pseudomonadota bacterium | reverse complement strand
TTTTTTAAACCAAAAAACGGATACCAGTGTCAGGTCCGGCTCGGGGGGTCGGAGATGTTTAAAAAGGCCAGGTCCACCAGTACGTGGAGGAGGTGCTGGGCGTTCTCGACGAGAGCAGCCACGGGCCGGTTTTTCGCAGGGTGTGCACCGAACGGGGGTTCGATTTCAGGGCCGCGGGCATCCCGGTCGCGAAAGAGGGAGACGAGTCGCCCGACGGGCGCATCCTCGACCGCATCGCCAAGCTGCTCGCGCTCGCCGAGAGCCAGAACGAGCACGAGGCGCAGGCCGCCATGAACGCCGCGCAGCGGCTGATGCTCCGCTACAACATCGAGGAGCTTTCGAGCGGGCGGGCGCACACGTACACGTTCCGTCACATCGGCGAGCCGACGGGGCGTGTCTCGGAGGCCGAGCGGCTCCTCGCGGCGATCCTCCACGAGTACTTCTTCGTGGACGTGATCCGGGTGCACGTCTGGCGTCCGCTCGAGGGAAAGCGGGGCACGGTGCTCGAAGTGTGCGGGACGCCCGCGAACGTCGAGCTCGCGGCGTACGTGCACAGCTTCCTCACGCACACCGCCGAGCGGTTGTTTCGCGAGCACAAGCGCAAGAACGGGATCCGCAGCAACGCCACGCGGCGGAGCTTCGTCGCCGGCGTCATGGGCGGCTTTCGCGAGAAGCTCGCGGAGGAACGCAAGAAGAGCCAAAGCGAAGGGCTCGTCTGGGTGGGGGACCCGGGGCTCGATCGGTACTTCAGAGCGCGCCACCCCCGCATTCGCTGGAATCGCTATCGCTCCCAGCAAGGCACGCAGGCTTACCAGGAAGGCAAGCGCGCCGGGCGCACCATCGTGCTCCACCGCGGCGTGGGCCAGGGGCCGGGAACCAGCGTGCGCTTGCTCGGCGCTGCCTCGTCTCGCGCTGGCGCATGAATCGGGAGAACCCTGCGCGTGCGGAGCAGGACGCCCTGATCGGGGTCGTGCTCGGAGGCCGGTACCGGATCGAGGCGCTCATCGGATCCGGCGGCATGGGCGCGGTGTACCGCGCCGAGCACGTGCACATGAAGAAGACGGTCGCGGTGAAGGTGCTCCACCGCGAGATGATGCTCAATCCCGAAGTCGTCGCGCGCTTCGAGCGCGAGGCCGTGGCGGGCGGCCGCATCGATCACCCCCACGTCGCCTCGGCGATCGACTTCGGGCGGCTGGATAGTGGCGTCTTCTACCTGGCGCTCGAGTTCGTCGAGGGGCGCGGCTTGCGGCAGGTGCTCAAGCAGGAAGGGCCGTTCCCGGAGCAGCGCGCGCTGACCATCGCCTGGCAGATCGCCGACGCGCTCTCGGCCGCGCACGCGGCGGGCGTGGTGCACCGCGATCTCAAGCCCGACAACGTGATGCTGCTCGACCGCGACGGCATCGCCGATTTCGTCAAGGTGCTCGATTTCGGCATCGCCAAGGTGCGTCCGGGCCAGGGCGACGCCGAAAATCCGCTCACGCAGCTCGGAACCGTCTTCGGAACCCCCGAATACATGTCCCCCGAGCAAGCGCGAGGGCTCGAGGTGGATGGGCGGTCGGACCTCTACGCGTTCGGGATCATCCTCTACGAAATGCTGACGGGGCGTTCCCCCTTCGCCCACGAGGACGTCGTGGCGGTGCTCGCCCGTCAGCTGACGATGGATCCGCCGCCGCTGCCCGCGCACGTCTCGCGCGAAACCCGCGAGCTCGTCGCGCGCCTGTTGCGCAAGGACCCCGCCGAGCGCGTGCCGTCGGCGGATGCGGCGCGCGACCTCATCTACGCGCTCTTGGAGCCGGGCAATCCGGCGCTCGCTCTCGGAACACGCCGAGCCGTGCTCGCGTCCGGGCGCGGCACGCCGGATTCGCTGGTGCGCGCGCAGTCGGGGGTGGCGCGGCGCGAGCCCGCCGAGCAAGAAGAATCGGAAGCTTCGGCTCCTGCCGCGGCCTCGTCCCCGCAGGTGGCGACGGCGCCCACGGTGCTTGCCGGAGACTCGACGACGGATCGCCAAGCGTTCGGCTGGGCAGAGCGGTGGCTCACGCGCGCGCGTGGCGATTCGCTGCAGCTCTTCGGCTACTCGATCCCGAGGTCGATCGTGCTCGGTCTCGTCGCCCTGGTCGGGATCGGGGCGGCGACCACGGTCGTGCTCGGCAGCCGCGCGTCGAGCGAAACGGGCACGACCATCGTGGCGGTGAAAAAGGAGGACGAGGACGATCTCCCGAGCGCGGTGATCGAGCAGGCGACCAGCGGAGACACGGAAGCGCTCGCGCGGTTGCTCGACGTGCCCCGGTCGCGGCGATCGCTCGAGACGTGGCGGGCGCTCGGGCGCGGTCATTGCGTCGCCAAAGAGTTCGAGCGGTGCCTCGAGCTGTATCGGGACGGGATCGCCGCGAAACCGGCGCTCGCCGACGATCTCGAGGTGCTGCGCGACTTGCGGGCGCTCGCCGAGATTCCCGCCGTCGGGCTCCAGGCGCTCGACTTCTTCGCCGAGCGATTGGGCTCGGCAGGCCCCGATCTGCTGTTCGACGTGTGGAACGCGCCGCGCGCGAAAGACGACACGTTCGCCAAGCGCGCTCGGGAGCTGCTCGGTCAAGAGCGCGTGAAGGCGCGCATGACCCCCGCGCTCGCCGGCTATTTCGAGCTCGCAGAAGCGCTCAAAGCCCCGCGTTGCAAAGAGCTCCAACCGCTGCTCGAGCGCCTCGGCCCCGTCCTCGACGCGCGCTCCGTCACGTTCTTGAACCGCCTCACGCACCGGCGCGGCTGCGGATTCCTCGGCCTCAGCGACTGCTACTCCTGTCTGCGTGCCGGCAACGAGCTCAAAACCGCCCTCGACGGCGCCCGCGCCCGCCCCGCGCCGCAGTTCATGGTCGCGAGCTGGGCGACACCGCAGCCGTCGTCCAGGCCGGCCCCCTCGACGAGCCGCCCGGCGCCACGGCGTTAGCGGGCTGCGGGGCCGCCGTCGTCCCCCCCCGAGCTGGGCTCCTCGAACGCCATCGCGCGTGCGCGGCCGTTCCGTGTGGGGCCTTGGGCTCGTGAGCAATCGAGTGCTCGAAGCGTCTGTAGGTTTCGGGCGGGTGGTGTCGGAAGCGATCGAAAGGAGCGGTGGGCCGGACGGCTCTCGTCATTGGACGAGGCCTTGGCTGAAAGGTCGGTGCCTCCCGTCGGACGGTAATGCGGATCGCGGCGTGAGGCAGCGAGCGGCCCGGAGAGGCAGAAAGCGCTTTGGCGGGGGCTCGCTTCGGGTTACTTAGTGGGGTTGGACTCGTGGTGGTGGAGGAAGTGCCGCCTTCGCAGCAATGGTGTGAGCCCGGTGCGGTCGAGCGCGAGAAGCATTCTGCGCACGGTGCGCGGGGCATACGCCGGCGCACGATCGTCGCGAAGGGGGAGCTCCCGTGCGGGTCCCAACCAGGTTTCCCGGAAAGGGAACGGAAAGGCGAAGATCGTATGATGGGTACTTACCGTAACTTCCTTTCGCGCGCCTGTTTGCCCGGGCTCGTTCTCGGCAGTGCACTGCTCATGACGGGCTGCCCCAACCCGAACACGTACGGTACGCCGCGGACCACTCCCAAGGGCAAGATCAGTCATTCGGTCGCCGCCGAGTGGCTCGGGGTCACCTTCGAAGAGCGCATTTCGGAGCAAGCGGGAGCGACGGACGACACGACGTCCGTCTCTACGAGCGTGGTCGCACCCCCGACGTACACGATTCGGCTGGGCGTCGCCGACAACATGGACGTGGGCCTTCGCGCCGCGAACATGTCCGCCCTCGGTTTCGATTTCAAGTACAACTTCCTGCGCAGCGAGTCGTTCGACCTCGCGATCGATCCGGGAGTCCAGTGGTTGAACGTCGGGTTCAACGTCTTCCACGTGCACGTGCCCGTGTTGCTCGGCATCAATCTCTCGCCCCACATGTCGATCGTGGCGACTCCCGGCATCATGTACGGCATCACCAGCGTCAGCTCCGGGGACGAGGAGTTCGACAAAGAGCTCGATCAGTTCCTGTCGACCGACGGCATCTACGGCCGGCTGGGCGTCGGCATCGATTTCCGTTTCAGCCGCAAGTTCGCGATCCATCCGGAGATCACGTTCCTGCGCGGGTTCGAGAAAGACGACACCTCCGTGGTCCAAAGCGCCATGACGTACATGTTCGGCATCGGCTTCAACTTCGGAAATCTTCCGGACTTCGGCATCGACGGGGGAGAAGCCGAGTAGTAGCCGCCCCACCGTCGCTCGCGCGGTCGTTCGCGGCCGCGCGAGCGCGGCACGAGGGTTTCGAGCGCGGCACGCGCGGTCCGCAGCTTCGCGAATACGACGCGTGATGATTCGAACGCTGCACGGGCGATCGTTCGAACGCGGTGAGCGAGTGTAGCGAGGGTCGTTCGCGCGGTGGTCCGCAGTCGCGCGAAGGCGACGGCAGCGCGCGCGGCGGGGGGCTCGAGCCCAGCTCATGCGGGCGTTTGCTGCCCACGAGGCCGGTCGAGCAGCGTGAAGTGTTTGGAGCGAAACGAGCGCCGTCGTTCGCAGCGTGGCGTGTCTCGGGGTCGCTCGAAGCGACGACACGATCGAATCCAACGAACCCAGCGTGCACGGAACGTGTCGTATCGGGTCGGTGCGCTGGAGAGGGGCTCATGTGCGTTGATGGGCGGGACGACGCTTGGGTGTGTGGCGAAAGCGCGTACTTGCGGCGG
>QGUH01000421.1 GCA_003242355.1 Pseudomonadota bacterium | reverse complement strand
ATCAAGCGCGCACGTCGAATCGCGTCGCGCGCCGACGCGCCGGCATCGTTCGACGACGGCTCGCGCCTCGAGCGCCGCTGTCGTCGAACGACGTACTCGTCGTGGGATGTGGGGCAACACCACGCCCACACCCACGTCGCCCCGAAACTCCGAAGCACCTTAACACCCCGCCCTCACGGTCGTTTCTCCGCCCGTGCCCTCGAGCGCGCATCCCGTGCGCCAGAATCCCACGGCACCCGTGAACGGCGCGCGCCCGGCGGCCCCTGCCGCGGCACCGCGACGCCCGCTCACGGTGCGTGCCCAGGATCTGCCGCGCCTCGTCGCGACCCACGCCGCCTCGGCGCGGGTCCTGTCCCTCGACTGCTTCGATACGATCCTGTTCCGCGACACCGCGGCGCCGGTGGACGTCTTCTACGATCTCGCCCACCGCGAGCCGTTCCAGCGACTGGGCTTCTCGGCAAAGCTGCGCGTGAGCGCCGAGTCGATGGCGCGCAGCCTGCGCCGGGTGCGCTCGGGAACCAGCGAAGTCACCCTCGACCACGTCTACCGTGGAGCCTTCCCCGACCTCGACGACGCGACCGTGCGCGCGCTCGCCGAGGCCGAGCTCGCCGAGGAGCTCCGGCACTGCTTCGCCTTCCCCCCGACCGTCGAGCTCTTGCGGGCTGCCAAGGAGCACGGCCTGCGCGTCGTGGTGGTCAGCGACACCTACTTCCGCGAAGCCGAGCTCCGGCGGCTGCTCGAGAGCACGCTGCCCGCGGACGCGTTCGCCGCGATTGGACGCGTCTTTTGCTCGAGCGAGTACGGGCGCAGCAAGTCGACGGGCCTGTTCGAAGACGTGATCGAACGGCTCGCGGTGTCCCCCGACGCGATCGTGCACGTGGGCGACAACGAGCGCGCCGACGCGCTCGCGCCGGCCCAGCTCGGCATCCGCGCGCTGCACTTCGTGCATCACGCTTCCCCGACGCAGCAAGTGGTGCGGCTCACGAGCACGGCTCTTTCCTTGCTCGACCCGAGCGTGCGCCACGAGCGCGCGCTGCCGAGCCCGTTCCACGCCGTGCTCGCGCAAAAGCCGGATCGCAACGACGCCGGGCACCTGCTCGGCTACGTGGGCGTGGGGCCGATCCTCTACGCCTTCGGGCGCTTTCTGCTCGACGAGCTCGCCGAGCTCGAACGGCGCGGGGAGCGTCCCTGTGCGGCGTTCCTCATGCGCGACGCGTACCTGCCGCGCCGCGTGTGCGAAGCGCTCGCGGGTCACCCCGTCGGGGCCTCGGTTTCGATCAGCCGCTTCGTCGCCCACGCGGCATCTTTCCGCGCGCGCGCCGACGTCGAACGGTACCTCGCGCGCTCGGCCGGCAGCCGGCGCTTCGAGGCCATGGCCAAGCAACTGCTGCTGCCGGAGCGGGAAGCCGCGCGCCTCGTCGCCGAAGTGACGGCGGCAGAGCGCCCGCTCGACCGCTTCATCGAGCACGTGCTCGCACCCAAAACCGTGGAGCGCATCCTCGCGGCTTCCGCGCAGTACCGCAAACGGGTGATCCGCCACCTCGTCGAAACCACGAAGATCGAGCGGGGACAGACCCTCGTGCTCGTCGATCTCGGCTACGAGGGCACCGTCCAGCAGCGGCTCACGCCCGTGCTCGAAGAAGAGCTCGGGGTGCGCGTCGTCTCGCGCTACCTCATCGCCTCGCGCGTTCCGGGCTGGGAAGGGAATCGCCGCGGGCTCCTGGATCCCGCGCTCTGCGACGATCGGGCGATCGCCGCGTTGGTGCCGTACGTCGCGTTGCTCGAGGATCTCTGCACCTCCGACGACGCGAGCGTCGTCGATTACCTCGAGGACGGCACGCCGATCCGCGCCGACCACGTCATTTCCCGCGAGCAGTTCGAGCGCATCCTCCCCGTGCAGGAGGAGGTCCTCGCCTTCGCCCGGGACGCCGAATCCCTCTTCGCGCGCACCGGCAAGAGGCCGGAAATGACCGCCCTGCGCCGCGCAGCGCTCGGGGCCATCGGACGCATCTTGTTCATGCCGACGGAAGCCGAAATGGAGTACCTCCAAGGCTTCCGCCTCGACATGAACCTCGCCACGATCGACTCGTTCGCGCTCTTCGACCGCGAGCGCGGGCTGGCCGATCTCCGCCGGCGCGGGCTCTTCTTCATGATGGAGAAGAGCCAGCATTCGCAGCGCATGAACACCCCCATCGAGCTGCGCGCGGCCGGCCTCGAGCTCTCCTTGTCGATGCTCGCGCATCACCGCTACGCCCTCGCCTTCTCGGTGGGCGACACGAGCCTGCGCACGGAATCCGTTCCCGTGGTGATCTCGCGCGGGACGCAATCCGCGAGTGACACGCTCGTCGCTCGCGCCACGCACGAGGGCTACTTCTCGCTGCTCGTCCCCGTCATGCCCGGCGGGCAGCACGTCGCGATCCTGTTCGGCCAGCGCTACTCCTGGGTGCAGATCGATTCGGTCGAGCTCATCCCCACGGCCAAGCTGTACGGCGACGCCGAATCGGAAGCCACGGAAGACGCGAGCGCGTTCGTTCGCATCGAAGGCATCGACCAGAAAGCGCCGGGAGTCTTCGAGTGCCGCGACCCGCTCGGGTTCCTGTTCGTCGCTCCGCCGCCGTCGCACGAGCACCGCGTGCTCCGCGTCGTGTTCCGCCCGCTCGCTCCCGCCTCCGAACGCGGCTGAACGGCGCGCGCTCCGACCCCGTCGCGAAGAACCCGCACGCTCTGCGCCGTGGCCGGCCCACCCGGTTTTACGTTCGCACGCCCTTGAACAGCGTGCCTCCGACATCGAAATGGAGCCGCTTGCTGCCCAGCGTGTTTGCCACGGCCCCTTCTCCCTTTCGTCGCGCTCGTGCAACGAACGAACGGAGCCGCCGTCACGTGCTTGGCGCTCGTCGAACGGCTGACGCCCGCCACGCCGTTCGGCCCTCGATTGCCCCCAGCCTCATCCTCGTCGGAACCGTCTCTCCGCTCGTTTCCGCGCGCATCGAGCCGTTTTCGTGCGCGCGCAGCGAACGCGAGCGCGTGGCACGCACGTTGCTTTTCGGACCAGCGTCCCGATGTCCTTCGAAGAGTTGTCGGCGATTGCCGCGCGCCTCTATCTCGGCGTGGTTTACGATGCCTTGCGCTTCGACCTCGACGTGCGCCGTCCCTTCGTCGTCGATCGCGCCATCAAACCCGCCTTCCCCCTCACCGACGGGGAGGTCGTGTTCGGCCCTGCCTTCACCTGCCGCGGCGAACGGGTGCTCTCTCCGGAGCACATCGACGACACCGTCCGCATCCGCATGTTCCGCTCGATGCCCCGCGGCTGCGTGCAGGTCATCGACACGGGCGGCGACGAATCCGTCGCCCACTTCGGCGACATCTCCGGCAAGCTCGCGCGCAAGTTCGGCGCGGTGGGCGCCGTGATCGACGGCAGCACGCGCGACGTGCGCATTCTCGAGCGCGATCGCTTCCCCGTGTTCTGCCGCAGCGTCCAGCCCATCGACGCCTTCGGGCGCTGGCAAATCGTGGCGTACCAGGAGCCCATCAGCCTCGCCGGCCCCGAGGGCCGCGTCCCGGTCGCACCGGGAGATTACGTGTTCGGCGATCCCGACGGGGTCATCGTGATCCCGAAGGACCTCGCCGAAATCGCGCTCCACAAGGCCATGGAGCGCTCGGAACGCGAAGACCGCGTGCGCGCCGAGCTCCGCGAAACCGATGACATCCAAGGCCTCTACGACCGAATCGGGAGGTGGTAAGTGACCGAGTTCGTTGCCGAGTTCACGACCAACCACATGGGCAATCTCAATTTGCTCTTCAGGATGGTCGAGCGCGCTGCCTGGGCGGGCGCCAGCCTCATCAAGATGCAGAAGAAGGACGTCGAGACCTTCTACTCGCAGGCGAAGCTCGACGCGCCGTACCTGAGCCCCTACGGCAAAACGTACCGCGAGTATCGCACCATCTTCGAGTTCGGTGACGAAGACTTCCGCCGCTTCGACGCCAAGTGCAAGGAGCACGGCATCGGCTGGTTCTGCACCGTGCAGGACGTCCCTTCGCTGCACTTCATGCTCGACTTCGACCTCACCCACTACAAGGTCGCCTCCAGCAACGCGCGCAATCGGCCGCTGCTCGAAGAGTGCGCCCGCTCGATCCCGCGCGATCGCACCATCGTGATCTCGGTGGGCGGCTCCACCCTCGAGCAGATCGAGGACGCGCTCTCCGTCTTCCCGCACCACAAGATCTGGCTCCTCCACTGCGTCGCGCAGTATCCCTGCCCGCCCGAGAACCTCCGGCTCGGCAACATCGCCGAGCTCAAAAAGCGCTTCGCCGACGAGCGCGTGCGCATCGGCTACTCCGGGCACGAAGAAGGAATCCCCGCCTCGCTCGGGGCCATCGCGATGGGCGCCGAGCTCGTCGAACGCCACTTCTGCGTCTCGCGGCACACCTTCGTGCACCACATCGAGTGCAGCCTCGAGCCCGACGAGTTTCGCTCCCTGGTCGAGGCCGCGCGCTCGCCCGAAGCCATCGAACGCGCCAAGCAGTACCTGCCGCCGATCGCGTTCCGCTCGAGCTTCGGCATGTCCGACGCGGAGCGCCCGTTCCTGGTCGGGCAGAAGTACGGCACCCGCTACGTGGCCTCCGGCGGGGCCTGGCCCCCCCCCCTTCCCGCAAACCCGCCCCGAAACCCGCACAAGCTTGCCCCC
>QGUH01000420.1 GCA_003242355.1 Pseudomonadota bacterium | reverse complement strand
GGGGCCCCCCGAGACCCTGGGGAAGGGGGGTGGGGGGAAACCGGGGGGGGGGCGCCAGCCCGCCCGAAGCGGGGGGGGCCCCGCGGCGGGAGGCGCGGCCACAGGCATTCGGTCAGCCCGCGAGCTCGGTGCCGCGCGCGAGCCGCGCCAGCGTTTGCTCGCGGCCGAGCACGGCCATCACTTCGAACAGCGGCGGGCTCGCGCTGCGCCCGGTGAGCGCGACGCGCGCGGCCTGCGCGAAGTCTTTCATGGTCAGACCCTTGGCCTCGGCCCACTCCTTCGTCTTTGCCTCGAGCGCCGCGGCCTCCCACGGCTCGACGCCAGCGAGCGCGTCGCGCAGGCCCGCGAGGTGCGCCGCGGCCTCCCGCGTGAGGAACTTCGCCCGCGCCTTCTCGTCGAGCTCCGGCGGATCGCGGAAATAGTAGTCGAGGTCGTGGGCGGCATCGACGAAGGTGCGCGCCCGTTCCCGAATGCCGGGAATGGCGGCGCGCAGCCGCTCCTCGGGCACGTTCGTAAGGCCGCGCTTCTCGAGGAAGGGGCGCACGCGCTCGGCGTACTCCGGGAGCGGCATCAGGTCCTCGCGCTTGAGGTGCTCGAAGGCGACGTCCGCGAACTTCTTCTCGTCGAACTTGCCGTCGCTCTTGTTCACCCGATCCCAGCTGAAGTTCTCGATCAGCTCCTTCAGGCTGAAGATCTCCTGGTCGCCGAGCGACCAGCCGAAGCGCACGATGTAGTTGAGCACGCCCATGGGCGGATAGCCGCGGTCGCGGTAGTCCTGCACGGAGACCGAGGCGTGGCGCTTGCTGAGCTTCTCGCCCTTGGGAGACAGCATCATCGGCAAGTGGGCGAACTCCGGCGGCTCCCAGCCGAACGCGCGATAAAGGAGGATCTGCTGCGGCGTGTTGCCGATGTGATCGCGCGCGCGGGCGACCAACGTGATGTTCATCTCGTGGTCGTCGATCGTGGCCGCGAGGTTGTAGAGCGGATAGCCGTCGGTGCGGACCAGCACGAAGTCTTGCTGCGCCGCGTTCGGCGTCCGGATCGTTCCGAAGACGCGATCGACGAAGTCCGTGCTGCCCTCGCGCGGCGTCTTGAAGCGCACCACGAACGGCAGATCCGGCTCGTCGCGCCGCTCGCGGCAGGTGCCCGGGTACACGAAGGCGGCCTTGGGGTTTTTCGCCTTGAGCTCCTCGCGCGCGCGGTCGAGCTCTTCCTTCGTGCAGTAGCAGCGGTACGCCTTCCCCTCGCGGATGAGCCGCTCGGTCGCCTCCCGGTAGAGCTCTTTGCGCTCGCTCTGGAAGTAGGGGCCATAGGGCCCACCGACCTCGGGCCCCTCGTCCCAGTCGAGCCCGAGCCAGCGAAACGCGTCGAGGATGGCGCGCACGCTCTCGAGGCTGCTCCGTTCCTGATCCGTATCCTCCACGCGGAGCACGAACGTGCCGCCCTGCTGGCGGGCCCAGAGCCAGTTGAACAGCGCGGTGCGCGCGCCGCCGATGTGCAGGTAACCGCTCGGCGACGGCGCGAAGCGGAGCCTCGGTTTCATCGCGGGCCCGCCTACCATGCACCGGGCGTCGAGTCACGCGTTGCGACCCGGCTGGCTTCTCGTCGCGGCCGTCGAGTTGCGGTCCGCGCCTCCGCCGCCGGTTGGGCGGGGGCGGGTCACCCGTTCTCCGGAGCGGGTCACCCGCCCCGCGGAACCGAGCGATCGGCGAAAAAGAGCGGGTCACCCGCTCATCGAACGTCATCGCGGGCCGAAACGGGCGGGTCACCCGCGCTACGCACGGTGTCGAGGGCGAAAAGGGCGGGTAGTCGCAGGGGTAGGGGGCTCCCTCGATCCCGAACCCAGCGCGTCACTGCAGGGCAACGACGAACGTCGTGACGGAGAAGGCGGGGAGCGTCGCGACGAAGCTAAAGTTTTGGATGGGGATGGGGTCGAGGGGCGCGAGGTTTTCGGTGCGGGAGGTGCGGTGGACCTGGACGGCGGTGCCGACGGAGGGGAGGGCGGTGAGGTCGAAGGTGAAGCCTTTGCTGGCCATGGTGTCGCCGTTGCGCACGACGATGGTGACGGTTCGGGAATCGGCGCTGAGGGCGGCGACCATGTCGCGATGATCGACGTCGACGAAGACGGCGCCGGGACGGATGAAGCGGCTGAAACCGGCGTGCATGTAGAAGCGCTTGAGCGGCATGAAGGTCTGCGCCGCGTCGTCGAGCCACAAGCTCGCCCAGCTTCGACTCGGGTCGGCGACTTGCCAATCGAGCCACGCTTCGGGTTGGAGCTCGCGCAAGTCTTGAATGATGCGGCCGGCCATGAAGAGCGCGGCCTCGATGTCGCCGTTGATGTTCTGTCCGAGCGGGCCGGACTCCGACTGCCACAGGCGCTTGCCCTTGCTGGTCGCGAGCTCGCGGACCTCGGCGCGCTTGCTGCCGGCGTAGGAGTGCACGTTGATCTGGCCGATGGCGGCGAAGGTCTCCGCCGAGAACCCGCGCATGTTGTTGTACGCGTCATCCATGCTGTTCTCGTCGGCCGCGCTCACGGTCGTTTCGGTGAGCCCCTTCTGCGCGAGCTTCGCCGCGACCTCGCGGATGATCCGCTCCTGATTCGACGGGGAGAAGTGGCACCCTTCCTGGCTGCCGTTCGACTTCCACCAGTTGGCGTTCGGCTCGTTCAGCGGCTCGAGCGTTCGGAAGACGATGCCGTACGTGTCGCGGTAGTGCGCCACGACTTCGGTGAGGTAGTCGGCGAAATCGTCGTACGCGTCGTCCTTGAGGTTGTTCGAGCCGTCGGCGCTGCCCGACGCGCAGCCGCTCTTCGTCATCCAGTACGGCGGCGAGTTCGAGAACGCCTCGAGGATCACGTTCTCTCCCGTCTCCACGATGCGCCGGAGAATCGCGCGCTGGTTGGCGTCGGCGTCCCAGTCCCACACTCCCTGCGACGGAGAGAAACCGGGCATCTCCCGGAATTCGCCCATGTGCTCGTGACTCGGGTTCTCGCCGCCGCCGATGTTGTAGCGGAAGATGGTGTAGCCGAGCCCCGTCGTCGGATTGACGACGGCGTCGACGACCGCGTTCCGCGCCTCGGGGCTCCAGCCACCCACTTTGTTCGCCCACCAACACAAGCTCGTGCCCCAGCCTTCGAACGATTGATGACGAACGCTCGTGTCGACTTTGACCAGCGTCGTGCCCGGTGCGGCCGTCACCTTTGGACGCGGGCCGCTGCCGCCCATTCCCGCGCCCGCGTTCGCCCCGCCCTCGAGCGTCCCTCCCGCGCCGGTCGCTGCACCGCCGTCCGTGCCGCCCGAGCCCGCCGTGGCGCCCATGCCCATCGTTGCGCCCGCGCCACCGTTTCCTCCGTTGCGCGTGCCGGCGTTCGACTCTCCTCCTGCGTCGTTCGTCCCGCCGGCGCCGGCGCTCGTCGTTCCTCCCGAGCCGATGCTTCCGCCGTTGCCCGCGCCCGGGGTGATTCCCGTGCCCCCGCCGTTCGTGCCGCCCGTGCTCTTCGCTCCGCCGGAGCTCGTCGTGGCGCCCGCGCCAGCGCCGCTCGCCGCCGCGCCGCCTTCTGCGGCACCTCCGCCGGACGATGGGGAGCCGCCCGCTCCCGCGGACTCATCGCGAGGAACCTGCGAGCTCGAGCACGCAGACAGGGCGATCGCCACGACGACCGCGACGGATTCGAGGAGCCTGCTCTTCATCGACAACGACGTGCGCCGCCCGCCAGCGGGGAGGTGGTGAAATCATACACAGCGCCGCGATGCACACGAGCGCGCTCGGCCGGAGTTCCGCTCTCGCGCAACTTTCGCGTTCGCGGTGGAGGGTGGAAACGATTCCACGACGTCGCGCCCAGGACATCGCCGGCCGAAGCGGCGCTTGCCAACTGGAACGCGACACTCGAGCCGGGTTTCCACTATCCCGAGCGATGGGCCTCGCGAAGCGCCCGCAATCGTTCGGCCGCTTCGGTGAGATGATAGAGCGGCCCCAGCAAGAGCACTCCGTCCGCGATGCCGTCGCCGAACGCGAGCTTGCGCGCGTCGCCCACTCGATACGTGGCGATAGGATTCGGGGACGCCGCGCTGCCACGCTGGGCTTCCTCCACCAGCCGCCGCACCGGATCGACGAGGTGCACGGTGTATCCCCCTCGGCCAACCACAGCGAATAGGCACCTGCCGCGCCTCCGACGTCGTGAAGCGTGGCTGGCGCGGGCGGGGCGTACCGAAGCACGATTTCCTTCGTCCGCTCGAACTCGAGCCGTGACGGCCCTGCCGCAAGCCGCCGTTCCTCCGGCACTTCCTCGTAGTACCGAACGATCTCTTCGGGAATCATCGGCCGTTACTGCCCCTTTCGGTCCGCGGACCATACCTCGAAAATCGCACGAACCGCCGGAAGCGAAGCACTGCCGCCCCGAAACGGGCGCCCGAGGCCGGACGAGGGCGTCGAGTGGGCCGTTCCCGAGCTGCTGGGTTGCGTCGAGCTCGAAGAGCAAACCCTCGTCGTCGGACGCCGACGAGAGCCTCGACTGCGACGCGCGTTCGGAGACCCACCGCCGTTTCGGGCAACGTCGGCGCCGCGCGCGTGGTGACACCTCTCTCAGTCGGACAGCGAGCGCAAGGCGTACTGCAAGAGTTGTCGGGAGATGCCGAGGAGCTGCGCGGCACCGCGCCGGCTTCCGCGTTTCTGCGCGAGGTCGAGGAG
>QGUH01000419.1 GCA_003242355.1 Pseudomonadota bacterium | reverse complement strand
ACCACGAGGCGGCTGCCCAAACGGATGGGGGGCGAGGTTTCCCCGGGCTCGAGCGACACGGCGATGCGAGCGAGGGCAGGCGGCATCTGGCCCGGGCGCATGGGCGAGAGGCGACCGCCGGATGCGCGCGTGCTGCGATCGGTCGAGTGCTGGCGCGCGAGCGCGGCGAAGTCGCCGGTTTTCGCCTCTCGAGCGATGCGTTCCGCGAGCTCCCGCTGAGCGCGCTGCTCTTCCGGTCCCGTGCCGGCATCCAGCACGATCCAGGCAGGCGTGAAGGTCAGCTGCTGGCGCTCTTCGAGGACGAGCTTGCGGTACGCGCTGCGGATGTCGTCGTCGGTGACGCGGATCCGGCCCTGGAGGCGCACGTTGATGAGCTTGGCCTCGAGCAGCTGGCGCCGGAGCTCGTCGCGATACGCGCGCTCACTGAGGCCGCTGTTTTTCGCTTCGGCGAGCAGCTTGTCGACGGTGATCGCGTTCTGCGCGGCCACGCGCTCGAGGGCTTCGTCCACCTCGCGCGCGCTGACCGTGAGCCGAGACTGCTGCGCGGCGCGCCGCTGGAGCTCCTCGTCCACCAATCGCTCGAGCACGGCGCGGTACAGTTGGGAGATCGCGGCGTTGCGCTGGGCGCCGGGAGGCACCGACTGGTAAATCTGAATCAATCCCGGTTCGGCGCGTTCGCGGAGCTCGCTCAGAAGGATGGCGCGCTCGCCGATCACGGCGACGATGCGCTCCACGACGGTGGCGCGCGCGGGGGGAGCCGCCGTGGTGGTCACGGCGGCGAGCAGAGCGGCGACAGAGAGCGAACGGACGATCCGACGAAGCATGCGTGTGCGCGAGCGTAGTACCAGAGCCGTAACGTGCATTCCGGATTCGGAACCGGAGCCGTATTCGACGGACTTCCGGTCGGGACCCGAAGGCGCGCCGAACGGAAAAAGGGGAGCCGCGGGGCGAGCCGGAACGAGGGGAGCAGATTCGGTCCCAAAGGCAAGCAGTTTGTGTGCCGGCGAGGGGTGCAGGGGGCGTGTCCCACCACGAGACCGCTTGACGCAACCTCCCGGTCGCAGCGAGCATCGTCCCATGGGGCTTTCGTATCTTTCGCTTGGTGTGCTGGCTTCTGGAATGCTCGTTGCTCTGCCCGTGGCTGCGCAAGCGCCCGCGCCGCCGCCGGGGACCGATCAGGCGTCCCCCGCCGCCGACCCGACAGCGGCGCCACCCTCGACGCCAAACGCCCCGGTGCCCGGTGCCGCAACACCGCCCGCGCCACCCCCGGGACCGCCACCCCCGGGACCGCCGCCCCCGGGAGTGCCGCCCGCGCCGCCTCCGCACCCAGGTGCCGCCCCGGGGGCGCCTCCAGCCCCATACCCCTATCCTTATCCGTACCCGTATCCGCCTCCGCCCCCTCCGGCTGCCGAGCAGTCCGAAAAACCGCAGCGTCCGCCGAAGCGCCGCTACGTGCTGCCGGAGGGAGCCGCGGTTCAGAGCTCGCCGTTCCTCGACGCGTCGGTTTCGCTCATCGCGCTCGAGGATCGTCTGACCGATCCGTTCACGTTCGGGCTCGCGTTCGGGGGGTACATCGCC
Organism: Pseudomonadota bacterium; assembly: GCA_003242355.1. Classification (GTDB taxonomy): domain Bacteria; phylum Myxococcota_A; class Polyangia; order Polyangiales; family Polyangiaceae; genus PMG-095. Next base: position 3,110 of record QGUH01000419.1, on the reverse strand, counting down.
GAGAGGATTCGTCTCGTGGCCCGTCTCGAGATGCCCACGACCTCCGAGCGCCTCGACGACGAGTTCGTCGAGGCGCCGCCTCCCGGATTTCAACCGCCGGAAGACAACGTGACGCTCATTTACGGTGGAGCGCTCGGCTTCGTCGTCGCTCACACGCCCAACTTCGTGTTCGCGCCGGGTATCTCTTTCCTGCGCACCGACATCGGCGAGCTCGGGAGCATGATCGGCGTTGCGCTTCCGTTCGAGTGGACGAACCGGCACGGAATGCGGTTCGGCTTCGAAATGGATGTCGGCCGGATCGTGGGTGGCTCGATCGAGCTCGAGTGCCGAAGCGCGATGCAATGTACCCCCGGCCAGCGCACGACGCTGGATCGGCCCGACGGACGCGCGATTGCGCTCCGCTTCCACATGGGCTTCGGGTTCAATCACCCGCCCGCGCACGAAGTGACGGACGATTCGCCGCGCTGAACTCGGAGGCGTGCATGGGCCCGCCGAGCTCACGGGGGGGGGACGGCGCCGCGAGTGCGGCTGCAACGAGGGCGAGAACGCCGGTTCGCCGCGAGCGGCGTTCTCGCGCCGCGAGCCCGGTCACATGCGCATGTGATCCCGAGCTTCCGTGGTCACGTATTCGCCGTAGGGCCAGTGCCGGTAATACTCGGCGCGGATCACGAGGGCTCCGTCCTCCTTGTGAACGCCCTGCGCGAGCCGGCCAATCACCCGCACGAGTGATCCGGGCGCAACGGCGTGTTTGCCGATGTCGTCGTTCGGGGCGAGAGCGACGATCGCGTGCAGCTCGGCGTGCTCCCGCTCGCTCACGGTCACGCGGCACGAAGCTTCGTCGAGCGAGTCGCAGAGGTTGCGCGGCGCGAGGGCGCGCATGCTGAGGAGGAGATCCGCGGTGCCGCCGTCGCCGTCCTTGCGCGCCTTGACGACTCCGAACACGCTCACGCGAGCCGAGCGCCAGACCTCCGGAGCGCGCTCGACCTCGACCGGGTCGAGCTCACGCACGTTTTCCGCCGCCTCTTCTTCCTCGTCGAGCGGCTCGTAGATGCGGCTGTATCCGTAGGGGCCGGCGGAGGAGCAAGCCGAGAGCAGGACGAGGAGCGGGAACCAGCGTCGCATGGCGCGGCGAGTCTACCCGATTCGCGGCGGGGGAACCGCGCAGCGACCACCATCGGGGGTTCTCTTGCTCCCCAGGGCGGCAGGCGCCCGTCACTCCGCTGCGGCGCGTTCTTCCCGGCGGCGCAGCCGCGGTACGAGCCGCGCGATGCGCAGGGCGCTCTCGACGGCGAGCAGCGCGAGCAGCACGAGCACTACTTCCGGAGTGACGTCGACGCCCGGCGCGCTTTGGGCGCGGTCGGTTCCGGCGCGGGCGCCGCCGGCCGGTCGGGGCTCGGTGGTGATCTCGAGCGGATCGAGCACCACGGTGCGTTCCTCGGTGCCCTCGCTGGTGGTCACGCGGTAGCGGCCGGCGAGCTCGGGCGTGAACAGCCGCTCGCCATCGCTACGCGCCGTCTCGGTCGCTGGCAGCGGCCCGCCCGGTCCGAGCACCTCGGCCCGGCTCGTTGCCGGGAAGCGCCAGGTCGTGCCGGGCTCGCTGCGCGCGGGGCCGGAGCGCTCGCGCGCGGCGTCGAGGAGGTGATCGAGGAACGCGAGGAACGCCGGTCGGAGCGAAAAGTCGCTTTCGTCGGCGGACGTCGGCAGGGCGAAGGTCAACACCAGGCCGCGCTGGTGTTCGCGCGCGAGGAGAAACGGGGCTCCGTCCTGGAAACGGCCGCGGACCTTCGCTCCCGGTAGGTCGCCGCCTTCGAGCAAGCATCGGCCACGGGGGCGGATGTCGGCGAGCGCGGCGGCCTCGGGCCCCAGCCACGCCACCGATTCGGGATCCAGACCCGGGACGCGCGTTTCCTCCCAGCGCACCGCGCCGTGCGCGAAGGGCTCCAGGGTCGAGCCGAGCTGCACGCGCTCGGCGCGCGGACCGAGGAACGCCGCCGCGACCTTGCCGCGCGCGAGCCAGCCGTCGAGCGCCGCGCGCGCTTCGGGTCCGAGCCCGGTCGGATCGTCGAGCAGGAGCACGGAGAACGCAGCGAGCTCCTTGGGGTCTTCGGGAAACACCGCGAGCGGCCGTACCGCGACGTCGCCACCGAGCGCTTCGAGGGCCTGCTCGATCAGGGTGCGGCCGCCGGTGCTCGGGCTCGCCCGCGCCGGATCGGCGTGAACCCCGACGGTGAGCGCTGCGGCTTCACGGCCCACGGAAGTAGTATCGTCGTGCTCGAGCGCATCGGTCCCGGTGAGCCGCACGCCGAGCGTCTCGCGATCGCTGGGCAGCGTGAGCGAGAGCACCTGGGTCCCTCCGCGCGCTGCGAGGGGTGCCGTCGCGAGGGCTCCGCCACCCGCGCGCTCGCCCGAACGGGGGTCGAAGGGGAGCGCCTCGAGGGAACGCCCACGCGCCGCGGTCGCGGAGGTGCACGCGACGGTCGCTTCGACGCGTGTGCCGCGCCGTTCGGCAGAGACCACGCCGCAGTTCTCCACTTTCGTGGCGAGCTCCGGGAGAGGGGCGAGGAAGGCGGGGCCGCTCTCGCCGAGCGGTTCGGCGGCGAAGTCGCTGAGCAGGGCGACTTGCTTGTCGCGCTGCGGGAGCTCCGCGATCAGCGAATGGGCGAGGCGCAGCGCACCTCCGAGATCCGTGCCGCGATCGGTGGGGCCGAGCTCGGACAGGGCGCGGCGCACCACGTCGAGATCGGTGGTCGGCGGCACGAGCACGCGCGCGGGGCGTCCCGCGAGCACCACGCCGAGCGCATCCCCGCGCCGCGCCGACCGCGCGAGCTCGAGCGCCCCGCGCTTCGCGCGTTCCCAGCGGGTGTCGCCCGACGGGAGCCGGGCGCGCATGCTGAGCGAATCGTCGAGCACGATGGCGAGCGCCACGGAAGCGCCGCCCGCGCGTTCGACGCTGAGGCGCGAGCACTGCACGAGCGGCGTCGCGCCGAGCAGGGCGAGCAGCACGATGAGCGCGGCGCGGATCGCGAACAGCAGCCGATCTTCGAGCCTGCGACTCTCGCGGGCGAGCGAGCGCGCCTGAGGGACGAGCCGCGCCGGGGGGAACGGTTGCT
>QGUH01000418.1 GCA_003242355.1 Pseudomonadota bacterium | reverse complement strand
ACCGGGGAGCGCACCGGGTACTACGAAGACTTCGGAACGCTCGCGGCGCTCGAGAAGGCGCTCGGCCGTGGGCTCGTGTACGACGGCGTCTACTCACGGCACCGGCAGCGGCGCCATGGCCGCCGCGCGCCGGATCCGCGCGACCCGCAGCTCGTCGCGTTCCTGCAGAACCACGATCAGGTGGGCAATCGCGCGCGCGGCGAACGGATCGGGCACCTGGTGCCGCTCGATCGCGTGCGCGTCGGCGCGGCGCTGCTGCTCACGGCGCCGTTCGTGCCCTTGATTTTCCAGGGCGAGGAGTGGGCGGCGAGCGCGCCGTTTCCCTACTTCACCGATCACGACGACGCGGCGCTCGGCCGCGCCGTGAGCGAAGGCCGAAAGCGCGAGTTTGCCGCATTCGGTTGGCGTCCCGAGGAAATCCCCGACCCGCAAGCTCCCGAGACCTTCGCCCGAGCGAAGCTCGACTTTCGGGAGCTCGAACGCTCCCCACACGCCGAGACGTTCGAATGGTATCGGCGGCTCGTTCGCCTCCGGCGCGAGCGGCCCGAGCTCACCGACGATCGACTCGAGCGCATTTCCGTCCGCTCCGACGAGGAGGCGCGGACCCTGATCGTCGAGCGGGGTCGCGTCCGCGTCGTCTGCAACCTCGGCGAGGCACCCGCCGTGATACCGGCGAGCACGCTCGAGGGCCGCGAGTTGCTCCTCGCTTCGAAGGAGCCGCCGCGTTCGAGCGGCGAGGACGCCGTGCTCGAGCCCTGGTCGGTTTCCATTCTCGGGTGAGCGCTGCTCCGCCGAGCGGCCATCGCGGTGAGCGCGCAACCGAGGCGCGCGGTACACACTCGCGCCCACCATCGCGACGGCGCGTCGCGCCCCGTGCTTTGAGCGGAAAGCCGCGAGGCGTAGTCTCGCAGGATCATGACCCTGCGGATCCTTTCGAGCTCGTGCCTGCTCACGGTAGCGTTCGCTCTCGGGGCGAGCGCGTGCGACGATGGCGAAGAGCTCGGCACGGAGGCGGATCGGTACGGAGTCGGGGCCGCGTGCACCGAAGACGATCATTGCCGAAGTCCCGGATTGCGGTGCCTCGACGAGTTCAAAGGCGGCTACTGCGGTTTGGAGGGGTGCACGGCGGACGCCGACTGCCCCGATGGCTCCGCCTGCGTCGCACACGAAAACGGGGAAACGTACTGTTTTCGGATTTGTCTCGACAAGGCCGAGTGCAACCTGAACCGCAGGAGCGACGACGAGTCGAACTGCTCCGCGAACATCACGTTCGTCGAGGCGCCGAAGGCAGTGAAGGCGTGCGTGCCGCCGGCGGGCGGATGAGCCTCCGGGAACGTCGCGTTCGTGGAGCGGCCGAAGGCGGTGACGGCGTGCGGGTTGCCGTCGGGCAACGGCGCCACCCGCTGTTTCGAGCATCAGGGTGCCTCTTGCTCCTCGCGTGTACCCATGTGGGCGGGCGGCCCGTGCTTTCGGAGCCCGTCCAGAAGGAGGAGGCTCACGAGGCGAGCGCCTCGAGGCGAGGGCGAGGCGGCGCGGCGGACGCCGCCTCGCCGCGGGGCGAGGGTTCCGGCGGTCTCGGGGACGAGGGTGGCAGCCACCCGGCCGAAGGGAGCAGAACGCATGCGCTCGAGAACGGAGGCACGCGCGGGGTTCAGAAAGGCGGGAGCCGCGCAGGCGGCAGCGCGGACAGGGTCGAGCGAGGAGCCGCGAGCGATAAGGCGAAAAGCACCCAGAGCGCGACGCCTGCCGTGCTCGCTCCCGGAACACTGACTCCGTGTTCCGCGAAGGCGTTGGACGCGAAAGGTGCGACGGCAATATCGGTTTCGGTGATGTCGCATCTCGAGGGTTGCCCGTTCCGGGTCGTGCAATCGTCGAGGCTCGTGGGCCATCACGTGCTCTCCGACACCAAGGTCCCCCTCTTCCAGGTGTTCACGGAACGCGAGCCGCTCGTCCGTGAGCTCGAGTGCGGCGCGCGCCCCACGTTTGGGGGTAAGAGTCCGTTCCGTGGGCCTCGAATCGATACGGACCAGAACACGTATGCCGTGTTCTACGACGTGATTCGAAGCTCCGAACAGCACGAGCTCGTGTTCGCCGTCGACGACGGCCACTCCGTACACCTCGGAGTCCAGGTGAGTCGGGTGTGCCAGGGAGTGGCTCCCCACGACGTCATGACGAGCACCGTGTTCGTGGTGCCCGGGCCGGGGCGCAGCGTGGTCCTTCATCGCTGCGCGCCGCGCATTCCGAGTTGTGGGCCGATTCCGTAGATGGCGAGCACCGAGCTCGTCGGTGCGGCAACGATCGGGAGTTGGCAGCTAGCGGCGCCGGTCCCGGGGACGTTGCCGGACCGGTATCATGCCGACACGGTGACGAGCGCGAGCCCGAACGCGAACAAGAGATTCGAGGAACTCGCGAGGCTGCGTCCGAGGCTTCGGACGCCGAGGATGCTAGCGAATCAACATCGAATCAGCCCAGCAACGAGGGGGCGTTGCGTGCCGCGCATACCGGGGATGGTGTCGAGGGGACATGACGCTCGAAGGGCGAGCAGCAGCCGACCCACGTGGTGCCGCTGCATGCGCGTTGGGAATCGAAGACTCCGGTAACGGAGCCGGGGCCATCGGAGTTCGCAACGGTCATATGGTTACAGACGCACCAACAACGACCCACGCACCAATCGCAGCGGACCCGCGTGGTGCCGCTGCGTGCGCGTTCGGAGTCGAAGACGCCGGTGACGGAGTTGCGGCGCTCGGAGTTCGGGACGCACGATCCGCAGGGGACCCATGCGGGGCGACTGCATCCCCAAGGAGTGCGGCAGGGTTCTGCGACGAGCGCGGCCGCAACGGCCGAGCCCTTGCCAAAGCTACGCAGAGCATTCCTCCGGCAGTGCGGCGCCACGTTTACCATCGCGACCGCGGGCGCTGTGTCGTGCCGGGCTGCCGGTTCGGACGCTTTCTCGATGCGCACCATCTATGTCCGCAGGCAGAGGGTGGGACGCACGAGACCGAGAATCTCGTCATGCTGTGTGGAAACCATCATATCGACGTATATCTTGGTCCGCTTTCGATCGAGGGGAGCCCCTCGACGAAGCTCCGATTCTTGCGCGCGGACGGGAGCCAGTACACGGAGACGCCATCGGCGCGTGCCGTAGCAGTGGGCGAGCAGGTGTTCGGGGCTCTGCGCAGTTTTGGGTTCTCGGACCGAGAATCGAGGGGCGCTGTCAAGCGCGTGCTCGAGACCGCCGAGACGCTCTGTTCGAAGGCGCTGCTCCGCGCCGCGCTTGCGTTGCTGACCTCACGCTCCGCGTGAGTTGCTCGCTGCATCGGCACGAGATTGCATCGTTCGTAGACCGGGACGGCCGGACCGAAACGGCTTTCGCAGAAGGACGCGGCACGGGACGACGTCGGAACGCCGAAACCGTCGGCGCAAGCGGGCTCGGCGCTGCACGGATTGAAACGAAGCGCCCTCGCTCCGTCGCGGACTCAACCGGGTGCGGGATAGCTGCTCAGGGCGCGACCCTCGGCCAGGCGCGTGACGTAGTCGGTGAGGGTGGTGATGCGGCGACCGGCGAGACGATCGAAGACGCGTGCGACGGGGAGCGCGGTGGTGCCGTCGCGGAGCTCGAGTTGGTACGCCTCGGGGCCGTCGGCGCGCGTCACGGTTCGCACGCGGGCGCCGAGATGGTGCACGAGGAGCTCGGCGACGTAGGCGCCGAGGAGCAGGGCTGCGCGGCGGACCCACGGCCCGCTCGGATCGGGCGGCGCGCGCTCGGGGGCGAGGAGCGCGACGTAGCGATCGAGCGCCGCGAGGCTCGCGGGTGAAAAGTCGAGCTCACGCTCGAGAACGTTGCGGCAGTACAGGCCGACGACGGATCCGGGAAGCAAGCGACCGACCTCGAGGAGTCGCTGCCATGACGGCCACGGTTCCGGATCCCAGGGGCTCGGCGGGCCGATGGAAAGCGGCACGGTGTTGCCGAACGGATCGGCGCCCGGATGAAGGCGCGCGGGCGGCTCGAAGACGAGCGGCTCGATGCGGGCGATGCGCCGCGCGACGCGTTCGCAAGGCGCGACCGAAAGGCCACTGGCGTTGACGGTGGCGGAAGCCGGGTCGTAGCTGCCTCCGATCCAGTCGCCGCCGTACGCCTGGCGCAAGCATTCGCCGAGATAGGAGCCGATCACCAGCACGACGGGCTCGCGGGGAGGGCGGCGCGTGCGCCCGTAGACGAGATCGAGCGCCGCGGCGAGGCGCTCGATACTGAAGAGCGAGCAGTCGTACGGCGCGAAATGGCGGAGGACGGGGAGAATGGTGAAGCGGGGCGCGGCGGCCCGCGCGAGCTTCGGCCAGGGGTGCTGCTCGTGGCGCGGCAAGCTCGACCAAATGCTCGCGCACGTGCTCTCGAGCGCGCGGCGAGCCAAGGAGTCGTCTTCGTCGAACAGCGCACCTTCGGCCTCGCCGAAGGTCTCCACGACGGCCGTGACGGCCACGACGGGGCGCGCCGGGGGAGGTCGCGTCGACTCCAGCGCGGTCGCGTCGTGTTTCGGCTCGCGTGGACCGTCGAGCGTGAACGCCGCGCGTCCAGCATCCTCGCGTTTCGGCGCCCGAGCCCCGAGCGCGACCGTGGCGAGTCCCGCCTCGTCGCGCTTCGGCTCGCGCCCACGCTCGCACGCGAATGCACCGAGCTTCGCCCCGCCGCGCTTCGG
>QGUH01000417.1 GCA_003242355.1 Pseudomonadota bacterium | reverse complement strand
GCGCGCCCCTGCTCGGCGTAGAGCAGGTTCTTGAAGCCCGCGAGCCGGAGCGCGTACATGTTCGCGCTCGCCTTCACCTGATAGAGCACGAGCTGGAAGTACGCGTCCTGCGCCTCCTCGGGCAGCAGGCTGCCGACGAGCTCCGCCTGCTCCGCGAGCGCCTGCCACTCTTCGGTGACCCGCTCGAGCTCCCGGTAGTTCGTGAGGCTGAAGGGGCTCGCGCCGTCGTCGTAGGTGATCGCCGCGCTCACCGGGTCGGGAACCGCCTCGGTGGGCGCGCTCGTCAGAAGGTCGTAATCGACCGTGATCTTGCGGTTCGTGAGCTCCGGTTTGCGATCGGATTGCAAGAGCGAGTACGACCGGAGAATGTCCGCGATCACGTCGGCGTACTGCTCGCCGAATTGCTGCTCGGCGTACGTCCGTTCCCACTCGCCGAGCTTCTCGATCGGCCAGCGCTCGGGATCCCACGCGTAATCGAGGAAGAACTGGAGCGGGAGCTCCGAGTTTTTCATGTCGCCCACGTTGACGACCCACAGGCGGTCGACGCCATGCGTGTACGCGAGGTGGAGCTGCTCCCAAATGTTGGGCAAAAGCATCGTGTCCACCCACTTGTAGTTGCGGCCGCCGCCGACGTAATCGAAGTGGTAGTAGATGCCGTAACCGCCCGCGCGCGTCTGCCCGGGCTTCGGCAGGCGCCGCATGTTGCCCCAGTTGTCGTCGGGCCACACCACGGTGACGTCGTCGGGCACGCCAATGCCGGCGTCCCAGTACCCCATCACCTCTTTGTAGAGCGTCCACACCTGCGGGATCGTGGTCACGTCCTTGCCGGTGACGTCGGCCAGGATCTGCCGCTGCGTCTGGATGATCTGCTCCATCAGCGGAATGCCGTCTTCCACCGGCAAGCTGACGTCGCCCGGGCCGCGCATGCCGAGGGTGATCACGCCCTCGAAGTCTTCGTCCACCATGCGCTGGATGCCACGGGTCCAGTGCTGTTTGAGCGCCTCGGCGTTCTTCGAGAAGCGCCACTCACCCGTGCCGCCGTACGGGTCTTCGCCGGGCGTCGTGATCTCGCCGTTTTCGTCGCGTTGCGCTGCTCGCGCGTGGCGATTCCACTCCTCGATGCCCATCATCATCGGGGCCTCGTGCGAGGTCCCCATGACGATGCCGTAGCGCTTGGCGGTCTGGTGGTTCTCCGGGTCGTCCTCGGCGAACGCGCGGCCCCACACTGCCGGCCAGATGTAATTGGCCTTCAGGCGCAGCGCGACCTCGAAGATTTTCTCCCAGTAGTAATGATTGAGGCCCCACGGATAGCCCTCGGCGAGGCCCGGGCCGAACGTCTTGGGCGCCCACGTGCCGGTCGCGGGGTTCTCGTCGTTGATGAAGAAGCCGCGGTACTTGACCTTCGGCTCGCCCTGCGTGTGCACGCCGGGCAGTACCCACAGCGCATGCTTGCGCTGGGGCGGCACGTCGTCCCAGTAATGCCAGGGCGAGACGCCGATTTGCGCCGAGAGATCGTACGCGCCGTAGATCGTGCCGCGCTGATCGCTCCCGGCGATCACCAGCGCTTGCTCGACGCCCTCCAGCGGATCCTCGACCGCCTGGATCGCGAAGGTTTCCCACTTGCCGCTGACGGCGGAGACGTCGATCTTTCCGGAGCCGCTCAACTCATCGATGAGCGGGCTCTTGCCGATCGTACCGATCAGCACCACGGCCGCGACGCCGCTCGGAATCGTGTCCTGGTGCACCGTGGGCGCCGTGCCGGTGACGCGCTCGATGTCCTTCTGCATATCGGACGTGACGCGCACCACACCTTCGTAGTCACTCGCGCTCACGACGAGCGGCGCGGCCGCTCCGCCGGCGAACAGCGGAAAGCGCCCGGTTCCACCTTGCGTCGAGACGTACTTTCCGGGGCGCGCCTCGTCCGAAACCGTCCCGCCCGGCGCACCGGGCGCACCGGGCTCTCCCGGCGGCCCTTGCTCACCCCGATCTCCCTTGGGTCCCCGCGGCCCGGTGGGACCCGGGGCGCCGTTTTCGCCCACGCAAGCAATGACGAACGGAAGCACCAAGCACGTCAGCGCAGGCCTCACGAGGCCCCGATGAATGGCGAAGCGTGAATGACTCATGGATTCGTTCCCTCGATGTGCACGCCCTCGTCACTCGGCCACGATGCGCCGAGCCGGACGGGCACACTGAAATGCCCGCTTGCAGGCGCACGGATCCGCACATTCACCCCGCACGAGCGATCGCGTCGTTGCGATGATCGCGCGCAGCGCTCGCTCGCCGCGCGCGCGTGAACTTTGCGACTGCGCTGAACCGCGCGTGGCATTTTCGTGCGCGCTCGCCCCACGGGGCGTGGTCCGCTCGCAGTCGGCGCAGCGAGCGGACGTCGGTGATCGACGAACGCGTCGCAGTCGCGAGTCGCGACTCCTCCTGATGGACGGCGCTGTCGGTCGAGGAGTCGGCCGCAGCGCTTCCGTGAGCCGAACGGAGCGCAGGCGCCACGGCTTGGCGATGTACGTTCGCCCCGCTCGCGGTGGTGACGGCGCTCGAGGGTGGCGCGTCTCGGCCGGCTCGTGTGCCGCGCCGACTGGGGCGATTCGCGCGCTTGGCAGCCTTTTGCGAACTCGTCACGAGAGCGGTCGCGCGCGCACGAGAACCGGCCGCTCTATTCGGAACGTTTCGGATCGGGCGGCCGGGAGACGATGGCCGATTGGTCGACCTTCAACGGGACGAGCGCCGATGGGACGAGCGCTGCAATTGGCCGGGTGGTGAGGCGGACGTCTCGGACGGCGGTTTCTACCGGGGTGCCGGCTGGAAACACGTCCGCGTGCGCCGCCATCTTGAAAATGAAAATCACTTGCAGTATCAGTTCGCACCGAACCCCACATGGCTTCGGCGTGGGCACGATCGTCCGTGTGGCGCTGCGGAACGCGCTCCTGGCTCGCGTGCGTCGGCGCCACGGCGGTGCTCGCCGCGCTCGTCTACGCCGTCCCGCAATCGTCTGCGGAGCCCCGCAGCGAAGAGGCCCTGAACCAACAACGAATCCCATGAACACCGTCGAAGCCCTCAAAAACCTGTTCGTTCATTCCGGCGCGAGCTGGGTCCTGTGGCTCCTGTTCGCGTTGTCCGCGGGCAGCCTCGCGATCGTCATCGAGCGCTGGCTCGTCTTCCGCTCGAAAGACGACGATGTGCGCGCTCTCGCCGCGGAGCTCGACGCGCACCTTTCGAACGGCTCCGTCGGCGCCGCGCTCGAAGCGCTGCGGCCCCTGCGCTCGGTCGGCGCCGCGGTTGCGCGCGCGGGTCTGCGGCTCGCCCCGCGCGGTCCCGCTGCTGCCGAGAAAGGCATGCAGAGCACCATCGCCGCCGAACGGAAGGTGCTCGAAGCGCGCCTCGCCTACCTCGGAACGCTCGGCAACAACGCGCCGTTCGTCGGGCTCTTCGGCACCGTCATCGGCGTCATCCTCGCGTTCGAGGAGCTCGGCACCGCGGCCGGCGCCGCCGGAACCGGCGCGGCGAGCCAGGTCGCCTCGGCTGCCGTCATGTCGGCCATCGCGGAAGCGCTGGTGGCAACTGCCGTCGGCATCGGCGTCGCGCTCCCCGCCGTCGCCGCCTACAACTACTTCCAGCGGCGCATCGCCACCGTGCTCGACGACGCCGAAACGCTCTCGACGCTCGTTTTGGCCTACCTCGTGAGCGAGCCGACCACCGCGCCGAGCGCGCGCGTGCGCTCCGAATATCCGCCCGCAATGGAGCACGCCAACGGCGAAGCCTTCGACGGCACGCTGGAGCCCGCATAGCCATGGCGAGCACGACCACCACCACGAGGCGCGGCGGCATCATCGAGGGCATCAACGTCACGCCCCTCGTCGACATCACGCTCGTGCTGCTCATCATCTTCATCCTCACGGCGAAGATCGTCGTCGCGCCCGCCGTGCCGCTCGATCTGCCGAAGGCAACCCAGAGCGAAGAGCTGCAGACCATTTTCTCCGTGGTCGTCCCGGCGGAGGGCCCCCTTCAGGTCGAGGGCGTCGCCATCGACGATGCAGCGCTCGCGCACAAAGCGCGCGCCGCCCTCGCCGCCGACCCCGAGCTCCGCGCCGTCATCCAGGCAGACCGCGCCGTCCCCCACGGCCGCGTGCTGACTGTGCTCGACACGCTGAAGAGCGCCGGCCTCGTTCGCGTCGCCTTCGGCGCCGTCCACCCAGAAAGCGGCGCACCCGCCAACGGCACGCCCGCGAACACCGCCTCCACAACCGGCGCGTCCACGTCCGGCGCATCAGGAAATGGCGCCTCCACAACCGGCGCCTCCACAACCGGCGCCTCCACAACCGGCGCGTCCGCGACGGGCGCACCCGCAAGCCCCGCACCCGGAACCGCCGCGACCGCAATTCCCACAACCCCCAATCGCTAGGCCGGAAAGGAGGCTCGACCCATCGTGCGCGCTGACCTGCGAAACGAAAGCATCGCGTCCATCGTGCTCGACGCGAGCGCAGCCCCTCGAAAGGCGCCCGCGCGCTTGCCGCGACGAACGCTCGCCGAGGGAAGCCTCGCCGCAATCGCGCTCGGAACGCGCGCCCCCAAACGCCGTCTCCTCCTTTTGCCGCTGTTCGTCGCAGCCGTCGCGCTCCACGCGGCCGCCGGGGTCTCGGCAGTCGGCATCGCGGGTCGAAGCGCCGACACCAATCCACCTCACGCCGC
>QGUH01000416.1 GCA_003242355.1 Pseudomonadota bacterium | reverse complement strand
GCGCCGGGGTCGCGCTCGGCGCCGGCGGGTTCCGCTTGGGCGGCCCCGGGGCCGCTACCCGGGCCTCCCCCGGGGCGGGGAGGGGGGACCGCTTCGGCTCGTGCGGCACGTCCCCTTCGCCGACGGCGAGAGTCGCCATTTCGAAACACCGGCGCCTCGCCGCGTCGTCTCGCGAGCGATCGCGCAGGAGCTCACGAGCATTCTCGCGGACGATCGAGCGCGCCGCCCGAGCTTCGGTGCACGAAACGTGCTCGCGTTCGATTACCCCGTCGCCGCGAAGACCGGGACGTCGAAGGGGTTCCGCGACAACTTCGCCGTCGGATACACGCGCGAGGTCACCGTGGCCGTGTGGGTCGGCAACTTCGACGGCCGCCCCATGACCGGGTCGAGCGGCATTTCCGGCGCGGGCCCGGTGTTCCACGACGTGCTCGAGCGTGCGATGCGCGGCCGCGAGCCCGCCCCGCTCATCGATCCGGAGGGCTTCGTGGAACGAGAAATCTGCCCGCTCAGCGGCGCGCTGCCGACGGCCGCATGCCCGCACCGCGTGCGCGAGCATTTCCGGGCCGGCGCCATCCCTCAACGGGCGTGCTCGTTCCACGAGCTCGTTCCCATCGACACGCGCACCGGAGAGCGCGCGTGCGCGCCTTCGCCGACGACCGAGCTCCGCGTTTTCGAACGCTACCCCCGCGAGTACGAAGCTTGGGCCCGTGCCGCACACCGCCCGCTCGCGCCACCTCTTCCCGAAACGTGCCGGCACATTGGCCCGGTCGCCGCGCGTTCCCCGTGATTCGAGCGCACGAAGAGACGGCGGACGGCGCGCTATCTCCTTTTTGCTGAGCTTCCGAAAGCTGCCGAGGGCGGTCGCCGCGCGGTTCCCTGATTCGCACGCGCGAAGATGGAAAGTGGGCCGCGTCCGATCGCCCTTTTGCCGAGCTTCGGTGCGCGGGCGCTCGCCCCGCGATCCCCCCGATCCGCAGGCGGAAAGAAGAGAGTGGTCGCGCACGACCTTCGAATGCACGTTGGGCGAAACTGGGGCGGCGAGCGACCGAGAAGGGGGGCATGCGGAACCCCTGGATCAGGAGCGGGTGTTATTGCGTGCTCGTCGGCCACGTTCTCGTGGCGTGCGGCGACGCCGCCGACTTGTACGAGCCGTTCGAGAACGGGTCTTCATCGAGCGCCGGGCGTGGCGGCGCTCGGGCAGTGCCGATCGGGAGCGCTGCTTCCGAAGCGGGTGCTGCCGGGAGCATGGACGACTTCGTTGGCTCCGGTGGTGGCAGCGGCTCTTCGAGCGGAGGCGCGCCGGCAGCGGAAGGCGGCCGAGGCGCACAGGGAGGAGCATCCGGCGCGAGCATGGCTCCGGCGATGGGCGGCTCGGGCGAAGCGGGCGGCGGCACTCCGAGCGCAGGCGGCGCTCGGGAGACGTCGGGGGAGGCGGGCAGCGCCGCCGGCAGTGAAGCCCTGGTGCCGAGCGAGCCCCCGGGCGGGTGCAGCGCGACCTTCGGCGGGGCGTTCGCGATGGGCGGCGCGTTGTCGATGGCAGGCGCCGCGGGAGGAGGAGCTGGCGGCGAGGGGGCTGCTTGGGACGACGCAGCGGGGGGAGCAACCGATCCCTCGGGCTCGGGCGGTACGTCCCCAGAAGGAGCTGCGGGCCAGGAAGGAGAGGGAGGCGCTGGCCAGGAAGGGGATCCAACGAGCGGTGACGGCGGCAATAGCGGTGCCGGTGGAGCCGGTGGAGCCGGTGGCAGCCCCACGGTTCCGGACGCGGGTGAGGCGCCCATCTTCTTCAGCGAGTACGTCGAGGGAACCGGCAATCGAAAAGCGCTCGAGATCACCGCGAGCGCGGACGCGCTCCTCGACGGGTGCGCCGTGCGCGTCTTCGCGAACGGGTCGCGCTCGGCGAGCCGCATCGTGCCACTCGCGGGCGTGCTTCCGGCTGGCGAAACGCTCGTGATTTGCACGAGCGAGGTCGCCGCGATCGTCCCGAACGCCTGCGACCGCATCGAGACGCTGCCGTTCAACGGAGACGACGCCGTGGTGCTCGAATGCGGGGGCGTCGTCGTCGACGCGATTGGCCGCCTCGGCGAAGATCCCGGAGCGGCCTGGGAAAGCGGCGACGTCCGGACGCTCGACTGCACGCTACGCCGGCGCTGCACCGTGGAACGCGGCGACGCCGACGCCGAAGACCCCTTCGATCCGTCCGCGGAGTGGACTGCCGCGCCCACCGACAGCGTCGACGGGCTCGGAGCTCACTGTGCCGCCGAGTGACCGGGTCAGGCCACGCCGGCGACGGCCTCGGCGGCGCGCGGAGGAGTGCTTTCTTTGCCGTCGCTGCGCGCGACCATCGAGTCGCTGCGCGTGGCCGCGTTCTCGTTCACGCGGACGCTCACGATGCGGGAAACGCCAGGCTCGCCCATCGTGACGCCGTAGAGCACGTCCACGCTCTGCATCGTCTTCTTGATGTGCGTGATGAGGATGAACTGCGACTGCGACGTCATCGCCCGCACCATCTCGTTGTACCGAGCGACGTTCGCCTCGTCGAGCGGCGCGTCGACCTCGTCCAGCACGCAGAATGGCGAGGGCCGGTGCTGCAGAATCGCGAAGATGAGCGAGACGGCCGTGAGCGCCTTCTCGCCGCCGCTCATCAGCTCGATGTTGCCGAGCTTCTTGCCCGGCGGCTGCGCCAGGATTTCGACGCCGGTGTTCAACAGGTCGTCGGGGTTGGTGAGCAGAAGCTCGGCGCGGCCACCGCGGAAGAGCTTCGAGAACGTCTTCTTGAACAGCGCGTTGACCTGGTCGAACGTCTCGCGGAAGCGCCGCTTCGACTCGCGGTTCATGTGACGAATCGCGCGGTCCAACTCTTCGAGCGCCTTCTCGATGTCGATCTTCTGCTCGCTGAGCTCCTTGAAGCGGCGCTCGGCGTCCTCGTGCTCGGCCTTGGCGTCCAGGTTGACCGGACCCATCCGATCGATGAGCTGCGTGAGCTCGTCGATGCGCCGCCGATGCTCGGGATCGGGCGCCGGGCGCGCGTGGTAGTCGCCCACGACGCGGTTGAGATCGAGCCCGCGGAAGCGCTCGCGGATACCGGCGAGCAGGTGCTCGCGCTCGAGATCCATGCGTTGCACGGCCATTTCGTGCTTGCGGGCGCGGGCATCGAGCTCTTCGAGCTCGTCGCGAAGGTTCTTCAACGCCGCTTCTTGACCGCTCAGCGACTGGCGCACGCTCTCGAGTTGCTCGCGCGCCGCATCGAGCCGCTCGTGCGCGGCACGCGCGGTGAGCAGTGCCTCGATGCGGGCTTCGCGCGCCAAGAGCACGCGGGCCGCGGTTTCTCCGTACGCGTGCGCGGCCTCGTCGAGCTCGGCGTTCAAGCGCTCGGCGCGCGTGGTCTGCTCGGCCAGCGTGCTCTCGACGCGCGCCCGCGCGGTGCGCGCCGCATCGAGCTGTTCTTTGACCTGGGCGAGCCGGACGCGCCGCTCGGTGACCAGCGCGGACTGCGCGGCGACCCGCTCCCGCCATTCGGTGAGGGTGGCTTCCGCGCGAGCGAGCTCCTGCGCGACCCGCTCGCGCTCGGCGCGAACCGTCTCGAGCTCCGAGCGCGCCTCGGCTTCGCCCTCCTGAACGCCGGCGATGGTGCGTGCGATCTCCTCGAGCTCCGCGTCGATGGCCGCCAGGCGCGCCTCGGCGCGGCTGATGTCGGCGTTGGTTCGGGCGAGATCCTTCTCGGCCGTCACCTCTGCGAGCTCGCCCTGGTGCGCCTCGCGCCGCGCCCGATCGAGCGCCGTGCTCACCTCGGCGACGCGCGCTTGCACCGTCGAGAGCTCCTGGGAGAGGCGCGCCGCTTCCGGCTCGAGGCGCGACAGCTCGTCGGCGAGCTGGTGCAGCTCGCGCTTCTGCTCGAGCAGCGCCGATGCCACGTCATCGCCGCTGCCGCCCGCCACCGTGCCGTCGGGACGGGCAACGGTTCCATCGAGCGCGACCACGGTCACGCCCGCATGCGCCGCCGCGACGGCCACGGCATCGGCCGCGCTCTCGACGACGAGGGCGTCACCGACCAGCGCGCGCACCAGGGCCTCGTCGTCGGGCGCGTAGCGCAGGCGATCGGCGAGCCGGCAGAGCACCCGCGAGTCGGAAGCGGCGGCGCGCACGCTGCCCGCGACGTAGCCGGGCCGGGCGGGGATCACCTCGGCGCGCCCGCGCCGCGTCTGTTGCAGCTCGGCGAGCAGCTCGATCCCGGCGGCCTGGTTTTCGACGACCACGGTCTGCAGCCGCGCTCCGAGCAGACCGGCCACCGCGAGCGTGAGCTCTTCGGGCGCCTCGATGCGGTCGGCCACCATGCCGCGCACGCGGGCGTCGTTTCGCGAGAGCAGCGCACGGGCGCCCGCGCCGACGCCCTGCATGCGGCGGTGGAGATCTTCGAGCGCTCGCTGGCGGTTGCGTCGCAACGAGATCTCGTTCTTGACCGTGTCGAGGGCGCGCTCGCACTCGCGCTGGCGGGCGCGCAGTGACTCGAGCTCGCCTTCGAGCGCGGCGCGCTCGTCCTCCGTGATCCGCTTGCCTTCGGCGATCTCGACGAGGCTCTTCTCGAGCGCGGCCCGCCGTGCGACGGCGCTCGTCAGCTCGCCGCTGACGCGCTCGCGTTCCTGCCCCAGGCGATCGCGCCGGGCGTTCGCGTCGGCGACGCGCTGAACGATGCCATCGAGCCGCGCTTCGAGGGACGCCTCCCGGGTCGCC
>QGUH01000415.1 GCA_003242355.1 Pseudomonadota bacterium | reverse complement strand
GTCAGAAGGCGTGCATTGGGACCGGGCGGCGTCGCCGTATCCTCCGCGGGATCCGTGACCACGACCGTGGTCTCCTCCGCGTGGGCATCCGTGATGCCCACGCCGACGGCGAGCGTGAAGGCGAGGGCGCCGAGAATCGAACCACGTTTGGCGTTCATGCTGATGCTCCTCGCCCAAGCAGAACGCAAGCACGATGCCATGCTGGCGCGAACGGGCCCGGAACACCGATTCCGCGGAGTTACGCGCCACGAGCGCGGCGATAGGTCACGCGCTCGCGGCGATCCGGTGCGCTTCGTCGCGCTCGAGTTCCGCAGAGCGACGAACGGTCGGGAGCGGGTTCCAGAGCAACGAATCGTTGAAAGCGCACCGAATACGCGGAAAGCGGCGATGGACGCGCGCTCGCGTAGGAGGGGGGCGCGTGCCGCCCTACGAGCCCCCATCCGAGGCGGGGAGGAGACCGCGAAACGGTAAACGGATCGGCGGTCTAGCTCGGAGCGTGGCAATTCGCCGGAAGCGCGCGTGCGGAGTGACTCTCGGCCGCGGCGGGCACACGGTTTGCCCGTCGTTGGGACGTGCACGTCGTCATTACCGGTGCGACTGGGAACATCGGAACGAGCTGCATCGCCACCTTCGCACGCGAGCCGGCGATTCGGCAGATCACCGCGATCGCGCGCCACGAGCCGAAAGTCCTGTACGCCAAGACGCGGTTCGTGGCTGCCGACGTTTCGCGCGACGATCTGTTGCCGCTCTTTCGCGGAGCGGACGCGGTGATTCACCTCGCGTGGGCGGTGCAGCCCGCTCACCGTCCGGAGGAGCTCGCCCGCACGAACATCGATGGCAGTCGCCGCGTTTTCGAGGCGGCCGCGCGCGCGCGGGTCTCGAGCCTCGTCCACGCCTCGTCGGTGGGCGCCTATTCGCCGGGCTTCGGGCGCATGGTGGACGAGACGTTTCCGACCAGCGGGATCGCCGGTGCGACCTATTCGGAGCACAAGGCGCGCGTCGAGCGCGTGCTCGACCGAATAGAAGCGGAGAACCCAGGTCTCCGCTGCGTGCGCATGCGACCCGCGCTCGTCTTCAAGCGCGGCGCCGCGGCGCGCATTCGTAAGCTCTTCTTGGGTCGGTTGGTGCCTTCGGCGCTCTACCGTCCAGGGCGGGTGCCGTTCGTGCCCGCGGGGCTCCGCCTTCAGTGCGTCCACGCGACCGACGTGGCGGACGCCTTTCGGCGGGTGCTGCTCCGAGACGCGCGCGGCGCGTTCAACGTCGCGGCCGAGCCCGTGCTCGACAGCAATCTCATCGCCGACCTGCTCGATGCCCGCGTGGTGCCCATTCCCAAGGCGGCCTTGCGGGCCGTAGTGGCGCTCGCGTTCCGCCTCCATTTGCAACCGAGCGAGCCGGGCTGGATCGATCTCGCGTTCAACTCACCCCAGCTTTCCTCGAGCCGCGCCCGCGACGTGCTCGAGTGGCAACCGCGATACAGCGCGGTGGAGGCGTTCCAGGAGTTGATCGACGGGCTCTACGACCGCGCCGGTTTCGCCACACCGCCGCTCGAGCCGCTGCGAGGATGAGCGCAGAGCGCGGACACGGACGCGCGTCGGGAGCTCGACGGCACGAGGTTCGCAGGATTTTCCAGCATGGCAACGCTCTACAGCAAGGCGAAGATCCTCGGTCACCCGATTCACCCCATGCTCGTGGCCTTCCCGATCGCAGGGTTCGTCACGACGTTGGTGGCGTTCGTGGTGTACGCGATCACGCGCGACGTCATCTGGTTCCGCGTGGGCTACTGGGCGAACGTGGTCGGCGTGATCGCAGCGGTCGTCGCGGCGATCCCGGGTTTCGTCGATTGGGCCTTCGGAATTCCCAAGCATTCCACGGCGAAACGAGTGGGACTCTTGCACATGACGCTGAACCTCGCGGTCGCCGCCGTTTTCGCGATCAACCTCCTGATCCAAGCGCCGCGCATGGACCAAGCAGTGCCGCCCGCCGCGAGCGCGGTCGTCCTGTCGCTGATCGGGGTCGCCGGTCTCTTGGTGAGCGGGTATTTGGGGTGGTCGCTGGTGCAGACGTACCACGTCGGTGTGGACCTCTCGCGCGACCAACAGCGGTTCGAGGCGCGAAGGCGCATCGAAACGTCGCCGTGAAACGCGGTCGGGAGGGCGCGGGCGGCGTCTGTGTCGAGGGCGGCGCCCCCGCGGTCGAGGGTCGAGAGCGGCACCTCCGCGGGCGGTCATCGGCGTCGACGGACGCGGCAGCGGTATCGGCTTGGAAGCTCGAGATCGGGCGTCGAAGGGCTGGGGCATCGCCGCTCGCGCCCCGACGCCCGACCGATCCGGCGTCCGATTGCAGCAACGCGACGAAGCGGCAGTGTCGATTGCGACGCTGGTTGGTTGCGACGCTGGTTGGTCGATCGTGGCCGCGAGCCCCGACTCGAGCCCGCGCCCGAACGCGGCGAGACGAGACGACGCGCGCCGTGCGCTGCCCGCGTCCGGTGGCGGCGAGACCAGCGCGGGCTGCGCCTCATTCGAGGCGGATCTTGGCGTGCGCTTCGATGTCGGCAGGCTCGGGGGGGGGAGCGCCGACGTCGGATTCGCGCGCCGCACGCGCCGCGTAGCGAATGGCCTGCGGGCCCGAGTTGTCCCAGTACTCCCCCCACGTCGGTTGCACCCGGAGCAGCACGAGGTTCGGGTCGTTTTGATCGCGGAACCAGGTGCGCACCGGCTCGGACCAGAGCTTCTTCAAGCGTTCGGGATCGCGACGCACGCTCGCCGTGCCGGAGAGCGAGAGGTAGCGGCCATCGCTCTGGAGCACGACGAGCGCCCGAGGATCCTGAGTTATCTCGTCGACTTTCGGGGACATCAAGCTCGCGACGAACCAGACCTCCCCCTCGTTCGTCACGTCGGCGATGACCATGGGTCGGGCGCGGAACTCCTCGTCCCCCGTTTCGGTGACGAGCATCGCGGTGTCGAACTGGCGGACCAGCTCGATCAGCTTCTCCATGGAGCGCTGTTCCACTTGCAATCGTTGGTTCATGAAGCGCTCCCGGTGCAACGCGCGTGCCCATCGGGGAAAATGACGCTGCATCGACCCCGTGCCGCAAGCGCGCTCGGGTATGATGCGCCGGCGCCATGACCCCGCACCACGTCATCCTGGTGCCCGGATTCTTCGGCTTCGGCAAGTTCGGCGAGATCAGTTACTTTCACGGCGTACGCGAGGCGCTCGGCGACGCGTTCGCGCGACTCGGCGTCACGGCGCGGATCACGGAGGTGAGCACGTTGCCCACGGCATCGATCCGGCACCGAGCCGCGCGCGTGCTCGAGACGCTCGCCGAGGTGGTGGAACGAGAGCCCGGTCCCGTGCACCTCGTCGGCCATTCCACGGGGGGCCTCGATGCGCGCCTGGCCATCGCTCCTACGGCATCGTTGCCCACGCCCGTGAAGTTCACCGCGTACGATCGCGTGCGTTCGATCGTGACCGTGTGTTGCCCGCACTTCGGCACGCCGATCGCGACGTACTTCACGGGCGCGTTCGGTCGCTGGCTGTTGCGAACGGGCGCGAGCTACCTCGCGTTCATGCTCGATCGAGGGCGCATTCCGCTAAAGCTCTTGCTCAGGCTCGGCTACTGGATCGTGCGGCTGCGCGACCCCTGGCGGAAACGGCGCGGCACGTTCGACCAGCTCTACGAGAAGCTGCTCGACGATCTCTCCGAAGAGCGGCGCAGCGAGCTCATCGAGTTCCTGCGCGCGATCTCGGCCGACCAGAGCTTGCTCTTCCAGCTCACGCCGGCTGCATGCGATCTCTTGAACGCCTGCACGGCCGAGCCCCAGCTCCGCTACGGCTCCGTGATCGCGTGCGCACGGCGGCCCACCTTTCGGAGCCTGATGCGCTCGATGCTCGACCTTTACACCCAGCTCGTACACCCGGCGTACTGGTTCCTCTACCGGCTCGCGGCGAGCCCGGAGAGCCGGCTCATCCCCGAGCCCGCGGGGGCTCAGCGCGACAAGCTCCTCGCGCTCCGGAGCGAGTTGCCCACGGCGCGCGACAGCGACGGTATCGTGCCGGTGCATTCGCAAATTTGGGGCTCGGTGCTCTACTTCGCCCGGGCCGATCACCTCGACGTGGTCGGTCAGTATGGCGAGCACTCCGCCGACGATTGGACGGGTGACTGGATCCCGAGCTACTCGGAGTTCGACCGCACGCAGTTCCTCGAGCTCTGGGCAGCGGTGGCGGCCTTCATCGCCGGCGCGGGCGACACCGAAGAACGCCGGGAGCAGCGACAAGACACCGCGCGCACGGCGAGCGACCTACCAGGGATGCACCGACCCTGAGCCGCGCGACGCCGGGAACGCACCGACGCACGCAAGGACCATTTCGGGGGAACGCCGCGGGACGCGACGAATCGCGCGCCGAATGCGCTACTCGAGCTCGGGCGTCGCTTCGACGGCGGGCGCCGTTTCGGCTGCTGGTGTTGCCTCGAGGGTCGGCGTCAGCTCGATCGTCGGAGTCGCCTCGTGGATCGGCTTCGCTTCGAGCGCTGGCGTCGTCTCGATGGCCGGAATTGCCTCGCTGGCTGGCGTCGTCTCGATGGGGGCGATTGCCTCGATGGTCGACGTCACCTCGGCACTCGGCATCGTCGCGGGGGTGTCCAGCGACAGCAGGGCCGTCCCGCCGATGGCCACGCCGGCCCCGGGGATCACCCCGGAAGGGGACAGGGCGACCGGTCCCCGGCCCCCAGATACAACCA
>QGUH01000414.1 GCA_003242355.1 Pseudomonadota bacterium | reverse complement strand
CCTGCCGTCTCGCGTCTTGGCCGTGGTGCCCCGTGCGGCGCCCTCGGCAGTTCCCTCTGACGTTGCTCCACCGCCCGTGACGCCGCCGCCGGCCGTGACGACGAGCAGCGCGCCGGCGTCCGTTCAACCCGTGGCAGAGTCGGAGACGCTCATCGCGTCGGCGTTTTCGGCGGCGCGCGCGCGCGATTTCACGGCGGCGGTCGCGCTGGTGCGCCGGGCGCTCGAGCTCGATGCCGCCGCAAAAGACGACCTGCGCATCGCGCACGTGTTGTTCGACGCGGCGCAGGCGGCCAATGCCACGAACGCCGCCTTCGAGCTCCTCGACGGCCCGATGGGGGCGCGCGGGGCCGAGGTCATCTGGGATCTCGCCGCGGAGTCGATGGTGCCCGAACCCGTGCGCTTCCGCGCCGGGCGCTGGCTGCGGACGAAGAAGTTCCGCGAGCGTGCGTCGCCCGCGCTCAAGCTCGCCGCGGACCTGCGCACCGCCAAGACCTGCGAGGCCGCGCGCGGCCTCATCGCGCAGGCCAAAGACGGCGGGGACGAGCGCAGCCTCGCGCAGCTCGAGGCCTGGCAGGTGCGAACCGGCTGTGGCCCGAAGAAGCAAGACGACTGCATGCCCTGCCTGCGCACCGACCAACTGCTCGACGAGGCAATCGCCGCGATCCGCGCGCGCGGCGTGGCGCCCTGGAAGCAGAAGTAACTCAGCAGAACACGACCACCGCGCGGCGTGACGCGGTGGGAGCAGAAGGGGCCGCGCGCGGCGTACGCCCCGCCCTGGAAGGAGAGTCAGAAAAAACAACGGCCCGCCCTCGCCGATGGCGAGAGCGGGCCGCGTCGTTTCGTTCGGGCGATGTCGGCTCAGCCGCCCGATTCTTTGAGCGCCTTGTTGATGATCTTCTTGAACGCCGGCAAGGGCTGGGCGCCGCTCAGGTAGTAGCCGTTGATCACGAACGCGGGCGTGCCGTTGATGCCGGCCTGGCTCGCGACCTTCGCGTCGGCGTCCACCTTGTCCTTGTGCTTGCGCGAGTCGAGCGCGGCCTTGAACTTGTTCACGTCGAGGCCGATCTCCTGCGCAATCTTCTCCAGGTTCTGGCGCTCGAGGCCGCCAGGGGTGCCCTGGGCCTCGAACAGCTTGTCGTGGAACTGCCAGAACCCGTTGTTCCCCTTCTGGGCGAACGCCTCCTGAGCCGCCTCGGCGGCGAGCTGCGCGTCCTTGTGGAACGCGAGCGGCAGGTGCCGGAAGACGATCTTCACCCGGTTGCCGTACTCCTTCTCGATCTCCTTGAGCGTTCCGGTGACCCGCTTGCAGAACGGGCACTGGAACTCGGAAAACTCCTGGATCACGACCTTGGCGTTCGCGCCGCCCTTGTAGGGGCTGTCGGCCGGGGGCTTGGCGATTTCCTTGCGCTCCGGGGGCGGCGGCTCTTTGCCGTCCTTCGTGACCTCTTCGTAGATCTTCGCGCGGGCGACGCCCTTCTCGACGAGGCCCTTCGCCTTGGTGAGCTGCTCGTCGATGACGGCCTTGAACTTGTCGAAGGGCTGTGCGCCGCTCAGGCGGATACCGTTGATGAAGAAGTGCGGCGTGCCGCGGGCCTGGAAGTCGGCCGCGATGTCCATGCTCTGATCGATCTTGTCGCCGTGCTTGTTCGTGTCGATCGCCTGCTTGACCTCCTTCCAGGAGAGGCCGACCTTCTCGGCGATGGTCTTGAGGTCATCGTCCTCGAGCTTCGGCGCCGAAGCGAAGAGCAGATCGTGGGCCTCCCAGAAGCCCTTGTCCCCCTTCGCCTTGTAGGCCATCCGCGCGAGAATCGCGGTCGGGCGCGCCCGATTGTGGAACGGCAGCGCGTTGTCCTTCCACACGATGCGCACGTCCTTGCCGTAGGTGTCCGTGACCTGCTTGAGCGTGTCTTCGACGCGCTTGCAGAACGGGCACTGGAAGTCCGAGAAGATGATGATCGTGACGAGCGCGTCCTTCGGACCCCGCACCGGGTCGTCGGGGAACACCGGCACCTTCCAGACGGTCTTGTCGTCTTCGGGCTCGCGCTCGGGGCGCTTGGCTTCCGGCTTCTCCTTGAAGTTCTTGTTGGTGAGCGTCACGTAGACGTCGGCGGGCTTCGTGCCGCTCGCGACGAGCTTCTTCGCCTCGGCGAGCTGCTCGTCGATGATCTCCTTGAACTTGTTGAACGGCTGCGCGCCGCTCACGGTCACGCCGTTGATGCGGAACGCGGGCGTTCCCGTGGCGCCGATCTTCTGCGCGAGCGCGATGTCCTCGTCGACCTTCGCCGCGTACTTCTTGGAGCTGTACGCCTCCTTGAACTTGGCGCGATCGACGCCCGCCTCGGCGGCCCACTTCTCGAAGTTCTCTTCGGTCAGGTTGCGCGCGTTGGCGAAGGCGAGATCGTGGAACTTCCAGAACGCGTCGTTGCCGCCGAGCGCGAACACGGCCGCGGCGGCCTCGTGGGCCGGCCGCGCTTCCTTGTGGAAGGGCAGCGGATTGTGCTTCCAGACCACGCGGACCTTGTCGGGCCCGTACGTGTCCTTGATCTGCTTGATGGTCGGATTCACGCGGGCGCAGAACGGGCACTGAAAGTCGCTGATCTCGACGATGGTGACCGGCGCGTCGGCGTTGCCCCACTGCGGGTCCTGACCCGTGACGGGCACGGCCGCCGCGCTGTGGTCCAGCGCGCCGGAAGCCGCGCTCTCGGCCGCGATCTCCGGACCCCGATTCCGCTCGAGGCCCCACATCAAAAACATGCCGGCGAAGAAGCTCAACAAGAAGCCGACGATGGCGGTTCCTTTGTTCATGAGGATGACTCTCCTGAAATTCTCGTGAAGTGAATCGGAAAAAAGCTCATTCGCGCCCTCTACCGGCACCGGAGCAAACCGTTCGCTCCAAGTCCGGGCGGCGCACCGTAACCCACGAAATGGTGCGGCGACGACTTCGAGGCAGCCTGCGGAGACGAATTTCTCCCGACCACCTCGCAGTCCGTATTCGGAGACGGGGCCCGATGGGGCCGATCAGCCGCCGCGAGGTGGCCGTTCGATGCCGCGTCGGAAACCCGGGCGGGCGCCGCCTTTCTTGACGACGACGAGTCGTTCGGCGTCGGAAGGAACGGGAGGCAGGCGGTACACCACGGGCGGGAGTCGCGGGACCGAATCGGGTTCCGCGGTGCGCTCGGGGGCGCGTCGGGGAGCATCCCGATGAACCGAGAGCTCACTCTGGGGATCGCAGGACGCTCGAAGCTCGGTTTCGCGAACCGGACGTCCACTCGGCGGCGCCGCGATGGTTTCCGCCAAGGGACCGCACATCGGGACCGACAGCGCTGCTGCCGTCGCGGGTCGCGTCACCACCACGAGAGCCACGGCCAGGCAGGCGCCCAAAAGGCGCAGCACGAGCCGTTGGATCCGTGGAGGCCAGAGGAGCATTGCGTGCCGGCGGCAGTGTAATCGGACCGACAGCCCGCTCAACCCACTCACGCCGCGCCTCATTCCGGAAAGGCCGACGAGTCCCCGTTTTCTTGCCCACATTATCCCACCTTGGCGACCATGTGCCTATGCAGCGTTCGGAGCTGGATGGGAAGCCGAAGCAAGGCCTGAACGACGGAGCGGGCACGCCGCCCCAGGGCGCGAGCGACGCACTGCCTCGGCGCTTCGAACGCTTCACGCTGCTCGCGCGCATCGCGCGTGGAGGAATGGGCGAGGTCTACTTGGCGACCACCGGCGCCAGCATCGAAGGTGCCGAGCGCCCGCTCATCATCAAGATCATCCGGCCGGATCACGCCGACGATCGCTCCTTCAACGCGCGCTTTCTCGACGAGGCCCGGATCCAGGCCCAGCTGCAGCATCCCGGAGTCGCTCAGATCCTCGAAGCGGCGACGGACGCGGCCGGGCGCCCGTACGTCGTGGTCGAGTACGTGGAAGGACGGAATCTGAGCGAGGTCCGCGGGCGCGCCGCGCAGCTCGGCGTGCGCATCACCTGGCCGGAAGCGATGGCCATCGGGCTGTGTCTCGGCGAGGCGCTCACTCACGTCCACGAGCGCACGGACGCGGAGGGGCGGCCGCTCGAAATCGTTCACCGGGACCTGAGCCCGCAGAACGTGATGGTGGGGTACGGCGGCGAGGTCAAGCTCATCGACTTCGGCACGGCGCGGGGACAGAACCGTCGCTGTCACACGATTTCCGGCGTCGTTTTCGCAAAGCCGGGTTACGTCGCGCCCGAGGTCGCCAACAACGTCCCCGGCGGTGTCCCGGCCGATCTCTACGCTTTCGGCGTCGTGCTCTGGGAGCTCCTCGCGGGGCGTCGCTTCCTGTCCGGTGCCGCCGAAGAGCACCTGGCGCTCGTCTCGGCGGGCAAGCGCGTTTTGCCGCCGCTCGCGCGCATGATCGGCGCGCCGCCCGAGCTCGACGCGCTCATCGCGCGCTTGACGGCGAATCGCATCGAAGACCGCTATCCGTCCGCGCGCGCCGCCACGCAGGACATCGTCGCGCTGCTCAAGCGCGCCCCGAGCCTCGCCGACGGGGATCGGAGCGTTCGGGGGCGCATCGCGGACCTGATGCGGCGCCTCTACCCGGCCGAGCCGGCGCGCAGCCGCGCGGAGTTCGCTCGCAAGCTCGCGGCGAGCCGCGGCCTCGTCGCCGAGAGCGGGCGGCCGTCTCCCGAGCCGCCCGAGGTCTCCGATCCCACGCGCCGCCCGGGCACGCGCTCCGGGTGGATGGAGCAGCCGGAGAGCTGTTTTAT
>QGUH01000413.1 GCA_003242355.1 Pseudomonadota bacterium | reverse complement strand
CCGGTTTTCGTTCCCTCGCGGGGGGGAGCCACGCCCCTCGCCCCCGCTGGGGCCCGGCTGTCGGGGCCACGGGGGTTCCCGAGCTTCTCGGGCTGCGCGCCGGACGTCAGCTCGGCCGCTCGAAGATGCGCGCCTACCTGCGCGCCGTGCACCGCGTGGAGCGCTTCCAGCGGGGCGTTTCGCGGGTCTTCGCCCACCTGAACCGTTTCCCCGCGACCCGGCGTCGACTCTTCGCGGCATTGTCGCGCGACCCGCTCCTCGTTCAGAAACTCTTGTCCGTTCACCAATCGGCGCTGTCGCCCCTCGAGCTTCCGATGCGCTCCCTCGTTTCGGTTCTGCTCGACGTGGCGAGCCGTGACGGCACGGCCGCGCAGCCCTCGCAGGCGAGCCCCTTCGATCCGTCGGGCGCCGTGCGCGCGCTTCCGTTCGCCTCACGACGACGCGGCGAACTCCAGCACGTACCGCGCGCATAGGGCCGGATCTTCCGACACCATGTCGTGCCCGAGATGCGGCACGAGCGCCAGCGTGGCCCGCGGCAGCGCCTCCACCAACCGAACACACGCGCACGGGCTCACGATGGTGTCTTCGTCGCCCGAGAGCACGAGCGTGGGCGCGACGATGCGCGCGAGCGAGGGCCCTGGCCAATGGGCGAGCGCGGCCACGACGAAGCGCGCCGCGCGCCGCCGCGCGCCAGAGCGGCGCTCGATGGGTGGCCGTGCCTGCATGGTCACCCGCATGCCCGACTCGGGGCCGAAGAGCTCGTCGTCACCGCTCGGCAGCGTGGCGGCGCACTCGGCGTCGAGCAGAGCGCGGTAGAGGCGAGCGGGCGAGAAATCGATGCCCCGCGCGGCCGACGAGACGAGCACGAGCCGTTCGACCCGCTCGGGCGCATCGATCGCCACCCACGTCGCGACCAGGCTGCCGAGCGACGCGCCGAAGAGCAGCACGGACTCGATCTGCATCCGGTCCAGGCAATCGAGCACGTCTCGCGCCATGCGACGCGTGGTCAAGATGCCGGAAGGATCGGTCGAGCACCCGACGCCGGGAAGATCGAGCGACAGAGTGCGCCGGTGCTCGGCGAGTCGTTGCGCGAAGCCCGACCAGAGCTCGGCGCCGCCGCGCGTGGAGGGAATGAGCAGCAGCGGCGGCTCGGACGGGGAACGCTGCGGGCCGTCCACGAGGCAGTGCAGAACACCCCCATCGCCGCGTGCGACGAGGTGCGAGCCGTTCATCGTCTCCGCCATGGCCCGGCGCCCATCGGTAGCTTCCCAATCCCTTGCAGAGATCGATCCCGAGGCCGGACCCAGAGCGCGCCCGGTCCGCCTGTCCCGTGGCGTTTTGTTGTCCGGCCCGGAGGGCCTTGGGTAGGGACGGGGGTTCGGGAACGACGCGCTTCGTTCCGCCGAGGCAGTTCGAGACATCGCTTTGCAGAAAGCCCCGACGCATTCTTCCGGTTGCGCGCGCTCCGGTGCGGCGCTCGCTCGCTGTGCGACGCTCTCGCTCGTGCTCTTCGGCTCCGGATGCGCCGAAACCGGAGCGCCCGGACCGCCCCTCGGCCGAGACTCCGGAGCGCGCCCGGCGGCGCTCGCTCCGGGAACCCACTTTCCGCCGGTCTCGGAAGCCCGCATCGTGGGCGGCATCTCCACGCGGGTGAAGCGAGGGAGCCCGGCGTTTCGGCGCCTCGTGCGCGGCGCAACGCCCTCGATCGTTTTCAAGGACGAGGAAGCGACGGGCGCCGACCTGTTGATGACGCCGCGTTTGCGAACGCGGCTGCACGAGCTCGCCCGCCTGGTCACGCGCGAATGGCCTGGCGTGCGCCTGCGAGTGACCGAGGCCTGGGACGAAGACAGCGAGCACGGCGAAAACAGCATCCACTACGAGGGGCGCGCGGTGGACGTCACCACGTCCGACCGGGATCGGCGCAAGCTCGGCCGCCTCGCGGGGCTCGCGATCCAAGCGGGGTTCGACTGGGTCTCGCACGAACGGGACCACGTCCACGCGTCCGTTCGCTGAACGGACACCGTGCGCGGGCACACGGGCTCGACGCTCGGATCCGCGCGCCTCGGCGCGTTCCCAACCGTTCGTCGCTCTAAATTGGAACGCCGATCGGTTCGACCGATCGGCGTTCTAGCCTCGTTTCGCAAGGGGCGGCACGCGCCGCCCCTCCCGCCGAGGTGAACTCGGCGGGGCCCCTCCCCACGCGGGCACTCTGTCCGACGCCGTTCGGCGCGTTCCTAACCGTTCGTCGCTCTAGAAGGCCATATCGAGAGAGGCGACGAGCGCGAGCTCGCGGAATGCGGCCCACGCCGAGCCGAGCCGACCGCGGCGCTCGATCGTCTCCGCGCTCAGAGAGAATCGGGTGGGTGGCAGGTCCGGCGTGTAGCGAAACCAGGTGCGCGCGCTCCGCCGTAGCTCGGTGCCCGTGTACCGGTCGAAGGGCGCGGGAAACCGATCGAGCGCGTCGATGCCGTACACCCGCGTGGCCTGGAGCGCGCTGCCCACCTCGACGCGCGACCACGAGAACCGCACGCGCGGCGAGACGGCGAGCCCGACGACGTGGTTGTAGCCGTGCTCGCGCGTCACGGTGCTGAGTCGCTCGGGATCTCCCTGCTCGAGGTAGACCGGCAAGGCCAGCGTGTCGACGCCGCCGAAGGCGAGCCCCGCGTCGAGCTCGGCCTCCAGGCGGTGGCCACCGTTGCGCCACGTCCAGTGCAAGAAGACCGCGGGCACCTCGATCGTGAACCAGCGATCGTATCCGGCGCGCGGCTCGGAGCGCACGAATCGGTGCGCGTGGTACTCCGTCGCCGCTCCCAAACCGACGACCGTTTCGTGCCCCACGATTCCCCGGAGCGCGCTCACGCGCAGGTTGCGATAGTGCAGCCCCACCGGCACGATGCGCGCCGAGACGCGCAGATCGGACCAGCGGGATTCCGTGAGCGCCCCCGCGAGCTCGATGCGCGAAACGTTGCCGTCGGCGAACCGACGCACGCCTCGGCCCGGGCGCCCGTACGTGTAGAGGTGAATCAGCGCCGAAGAAGCATCCAGGCGCAGCTCGGTGACCGGACCGCGCCCGCGGTGCAGCTCGAAGACCACCGCCTGCCCTGCCGAGATCACGAGACGGCGCGCGCCGACGCGTTCGAGCCCGAAGCGATCACAGTCGCGGGTGCGCGCGGGCTTCGCCCCGTCGAGCGCGTCGTGCAGCGCTTTGAAGGGCGCGAACACGGTGCCGAGCACTCGGTTCGTTCCGGTATCGCAGCTTCGATCGAAGAGGGCGCCCAGCTGAAACGTGGTCTCGCCCAGCACGAAGCCGGACAGCGGCGTGATGATGGCATCGTTGACGCTCACGCGCTCGCGAAACTCGCCGAGGAACTCCCAAATCGTCGACGCCGCCACGGCGTAGAACAACGATTCGAGCACGTTCAGGCGGTTTCCGCGCGCGGTGAGGTAATAGAGCATGCCCGCGCCCGGATGCGTGAGGTAGTTCGTCTCGAAGTAGTTCGTGTCGAGCGCGTACCCGGTGCCGTCGAGCTTCGCGCGGAGCGCGTTCCAGTCGTAACCGAGGTCCCAATCCTGCGAGTTGACGTCGCGCTGCCAGTAGTAGTGCGCGAGCCCCAGGCTGAGCAGCCCGAGCTGCTCGAGCGCCGCTCGGAAATGGTGCGCTTCTTGGTATTCGGTGTACCGGAAGGTCGCGTCGAGCGCGGCGCTCTCCGCGTACGCTGGCTCCGCGACGAGCAGGGTCAGCCCGAGGGCGAGCCCCGCCAGGCCCAACGCGGCACTGCGCGCCCCTTTCGACGGCGTGCCCCGGCAAACTGGGAGATCGTCGCTCACAGATCTCCGGCGAGGCCCGCCAAAATGCCGCCTTCCACGGGCGTCACGAGCGCGCGAACGGTCCCGGCGCGCCGTTCTGCCTTCTCGGGAGTCTTCCGCCGATCCTCCGGCATGTCACTCGTGAGCCACCACGACACGCCGAGCCCGACCGCCGCTCCGAGCGCGGCAATGCCGAGACCCGCTCGTGGATCGGCGTCGTCGCCGGCAATGAGCGCGTAGCCGCCCGCCGAAGCGAGCGCACCGCCGATGCCCCCGAGATCGACGAAGCGCACGCGCGCGACCGAGGGCGAGGCGTACGCCGCCGTGAGCACGCCGGTGACGAGACCGAGGTTGTACCCGATGCCTGCGGCGAGATAGGCCACCTCGCCGCGGCGCCGGTCGTCGGGCTCGAAGAGGGCGCCCGTGAATCCGGTGATGAGGCCGCCCCAGAGCGTCGTCGAAGCGACGTACGACGCACGCCCCGGCGTCGAGCCGCGCGCACCACCGATCAGCGCGCCCGCGAACCCCCCCGCGGTCGCGCCCGCCCAGAGCAACGTGGAAACCGTCTCCGGTCCCCAGCGTTCCTCACCGAGGCGGCTCTGCCGCGAGTGCTCGTAGCCCACCACCCACACGCCTTGTCCGAATCCGATGTACAGACCCGCGGCGATGGAATGCGCGAGCCCTCGGCGCAAGGGGCGGTAGTTGTCCGCCACGGCGACGCTGCCGACGGATGCCGTGGTGATGGCCGCGAAGGGCAACAAAGCGCCCGCCACGGTCTGCGGCTTGATTTGCAGCGTGAGCCAGGCGCTGGTCCCGAGCCCGTAGATGAAGGCCGTCGAGTAGAGGACGGACAGCTCGTCTTTTAAAAAAATTGAGCCGCCGCGCAAAAAGAGAGGGGGAGAACAGCGAGGGGGCAGACGAAGTAAAAAAAAAAAAA
>QGUH01000412.1 GCA_003242355.1 Pseudomonadota bacterium | reverse complement strand
CTCGGTCGACGCCCGAGCGAGGATTGCCTTCAGGAGATCATGGCGTTTTCGGACGAGGTGTTGCACGTGGACCTCGTCACGCTGCCCAATCTCGCCGGAACGCGTCCCGCCGCGACGCAGGCTTGGAAAGGTGCCGCAACATGCGCTCGGCAGCGTCGAGCAGCCTGTTCGCTCGAGGCTCCGAGCGACGTGCCCGTTCGGCGGCGTCGAGCAGCGGGCTCGCTCGGAGCGCCGCAACGCGCTCGTTCGGCGGCGTCGAGCAGCGTGCTCGCCCACCGAACGGCGTGCTCGTGAGGGGGGCGGGCCCCAGTGAGCGCACACCAGCGGGGCGTGCCGCCCCCGCGCGAGCCGGCTGCGTGCATTCACGCGCGAGCGGCGTCCACACCCGCGAGGCGCTATAGTCATTCGTTGAGGGCCGCGTATTCGAGACCCCCGGTCGTGCGCCGTAGCGCCGCGATTTCATTGCAGGTGAACGGCTTGCGCGCTTGCGTTCGGTTGGTTAGAATCCGCGCGTTCGAAAAACCGGGATCCCCCATACGCGGGCCCGCTCTTGTGGGTCCGTTTTTTTTTCTCTGGAGCAATGAAGGTAGCGCACGAACGACTGACTGGGCTCGACCGCGAGCGGGTGCTCGGGGCCGTTTTGCCCGTGCTGTCGGCGCATGGCGTCGACGCAGTCGAGCTCGTGTGGCGAACGGACAAGGGCGGCTGGGTTCTCGAGGTCACTCTCGAACGCCCGGGCACCCGCATCCCCGGTGAGGGGATCACGCTCGATCTCTGCTCCGAGGTTTCGCGGGATCTCTCGGCGGCGCTCGACGTCGCGGACGTGATTCCGCACAGCTACCGGCTCGAGGTCGGCTCTCCCGGCGTCGATCGCGCCCTTTACGGCGCGAGCGATTACGAGCGTTTCGCCGAGCAGCCGGCGCGTCTGAAGCTCCGGCACCCCTACGCGGGCCAAGCTGTTTTGCGGGGCATCCTCAAAGGTCTGGACGAGAACGGGCGCGTGCGAATCGAGCTCGCGAGTGGCGAGATCGCCGCGATCGAGCTTTCGGAAATCGACAGCGCTCGTCTCGTGTTCGTCCCGGCGGGAGGGAGCCTCCACGGCCGAGCGGCGCCGCGCCGGGGCGCATCTGGTCGCGGGCCACGACGGTCGCGGCCACAAGGAACGAACAGGTGAGACATGGCGCAAGCAGCGAGTAACGTCGAAGGGCTCGGCACGATCGTCGATCAGGTCGCGCAAGAAAAGGGCATCGACAGGCAGGTTTTGATCGAGACGATGGAGGCGGCGATCCTCAAAGCCGCTCAGGCCGCGTTCGGTCCGAACCGGGAGCTCGAGGCTCGCTACAACCCCGAGACCGGCAACATCGACCTGTTCCAGTACATGACGGTCGTCGAGACCGTGACGCAGCCGGAGCGCGAGATTGCGCTCTCGGTCGCGCAAAAGCACGGGCTCGACGCCGAAGTCGGCGAGGATCTCGGCTTTCAGGTGTTCTGGCACCCGCGCGACGCGGAGCGGGCGCGGCAGCAGGACAAGGAATTCGGCTCCGTGCTCGACATGAAGCAGGCGCGCAGCGCGTTCGGTCGCATCGCGGCGCAGACGGCCAAGCAGGTGCTGCTCCAGCGGGTGCGCGATGCCGAGCGCGACCTCATCTACAACGAGTACAAGGACCGCCAGGGTCAGCTGATTCGCGGCATCGTGCGCCGCTTCGAGAAGGGGCACAACCTGATCGTCGACCTCGGCAAAACCGAAGGCATTCTGCCGGCGCGCGAGCAGACCCCGCGCGAAACGTACCGCCCCGGCGATCGCATCGTGGCGTACGTGAAGAACATCGACCGCGAAGCGCGCGGTCCGATGATCATCCTGAGCCGGCAGGCGCCGCAGCTCGTGGAGAAGCTGTTCGAGGCCGAGGTGCCCGAGATCTACGAAGGCATCGTGCGCATCGTCGCGGTCGCGCGCGAGCCGGGCTCGCGCAGCAAGATCGCGGTCACCTCGCGCGACGCGGACGTCGATCCGGTGGGCGCGTGCGTGGGCATCAAGGGCGCGCGCGTGCAGGCCGTGGTGCAGGAGCTCCGCGGTGAGAAGATCGACATCGTTCCGTACGACAAGGATCCCGCGCGGTACATCATCAACGCGATTCAGCCCGCCGAAGTGAACCGCGTGATCGTCGACGAGACGAACCACCGCATGGAGCTCGTGGTTCCCGACGAGAAGCTGAGCCTCGCCATCGGCAGGAAGGGTCAGAACGTCCGGCTCGCCTCGCAGCTGACCGGCTGGCGCCTCGACATCGTGAGCGAGAGCAAGTTCCGCCAGATGGAAGACGAGGCCATGATCCAGCTCGCCGAAATCGAGGGCATGGACGACGAGCTGGCCAAGAACCTCTTCGGCCTCGGTTTCCGTGCGCTCGACGAGATCGCGGAGGCCGATGCGGCCGAGCTCGCGAGCATCGAGGGCGTCGACAGCGTGCAGCACGCCGAGGAGCTCAAGGCGGCGGCCGAGCGCGCGCTCGAGCGGCTCCGTCAGGAACGCATCCGGCGAGCGGTCGAGCAGGGCGGCGCGCTCAGCGATCGCGAGGCGCTGTTGCTCATCCCCGGAATGGGCACGCGCATGGTGCAGACGCTCGAAGAGGCGGGGTACCGCAGCGTGCGCGACATCGCGCGCGAAGATCCCGATCGGCTGTCGATCAAGAGCGGCATCAATCACAAGAAGGCGCGTCAGATCTGGCAGGGCGCGGTCGATTTCCAGCGTACGGTCGCCCGTGAGATTCAGGAAGCGCGCGAGCGCATCGCGGCGCAGCGCGCCGAGCTCGAGGCTCAGGCCCAGGCCGACGTCGCTGCTGCGGCTGCGGAGGTCGGAGCCTCCGAGGGCTCTTCCTCCGAGGAGGCACAAGCCGAGTGACGAGGACGTGCGTGGGTTGCCGGGCGCTCGGGTCCGCCGAGGAGCTCGTGAGGGTGGTCGTCACCGACACGGGCGAGGTCGCGTTCGACCTCGCGGGCGGCGCTTTCGGGCGCGGCGCCTGGGTGCACCCTCGATCGGCGTGCCTCGCGAACGCCGCGCGCTCGGGACTTGCCCGCGCGTTTCGTCGTGAGCTCCGGGTCTCGCCGGAGGCGCTCGTTCGCGCCCTGCACCGCGCCGCGGAACGGCGCGCGGCGGGGCTGCTCATGGCCGCTCGTCGCGCGCGGAAGCTCGAGGCGGGATCGACTGCCGTGCAGCACGCGGTTTCGGATCGGCGCGCGGAGCTCGTGATCGTTGCCCGCGACGCACGCGCCGCGGCGGAGCACGCGTTCCTTTCGCCGCTCATCGCATCGGGGCGCGCCGTCGCCCATGGAACCAAAGGGGAGCTCGGGGCGTATATCGGCCGGCCGGATACCGCCCTCGTCGCCGTCACGGACGCGCGGATCGCCCGCGCGCTGAAAACGGCGATCGAGTGGACGATGGTGCCGGAGCCGAACGCCGTGTCCGTTGGGGCGCGACGGACGATTGTATCGGAGGCTGGATGACGACCAAGCAGCGTGTCTATGAAGTGGCCCGCGACCTCGGGATGGACAACAAGGCGCTCGTCGCCTTGTTGCAGTCCGTCGGAGTGACCGAGGCGAAGAACCACATGAGCGCGATCGCGCCGGAGCACATCGATCGCGTCAAGCGCCACCTCGAGAAGCAGAAGAGCCCCTCGGTCGTCGAGGAGCGCATCCGGCCCACCGTGGTCAAGCGCCGCACCGTCGGCAAGACGCCCGAGTCGGCAGCGCCGTCGCAAGCGCGCACGAGCGGTGCGCCCGAACCGGTGAGCGCCCGTGAGGCCGCGCCGAGCGCGCCGGCGCCGAGCGGCCCCGCGCCGAGCGTGCCGGCCGTGAGCACGCCTGCGCCGAGCGCGCCCGCTGCGAGCGCGCCGGCGCCGAGCGCGGCACCGGCGCCGAGCGGCGCGCCCGCACCGAGCACCGCGCCTGCCCCGACCGCTCCGCCGTCCGTCGAGCCTGCGGCGTCTCAGCCTGCGGCTGCCACGCAGCCGTCCGTGCGGGAGCCCGAGCCCGAGGCTGCGCCGCCCGCGCCGCCGCCGGCACCGGCTCCGAGCGCCGCCGCCGAGGCCGAGCGCGCCGCGAGCACGGCGCCCGAGCCTGCCGCGGTCGAGGCCACACCGAAAGCCGCGCCTGCGCCGTCGGCGCCTTCGGGACCGACGCCGGCTGCCACCGCTCCCAAGGAGGCGCCGGCTGCGCCCGCGCCGGCTCCTGCAGCCGCCGCTCCTTCGGCTCCCGCTCCGGCAGCACCGGCGCCCGCTGCTGCGGCTTCCGCGCCGGCGGCGCCCGCGCCCGCAGCAACAACGCAATCGCCGGCACCGACGCAAGCACCGGCGGCTTCCACGGCGCGCCCCGCGCCTGCGCCGACGCCGACCCATCGTCCCTCGTCGCCGCCGAAGACGGGCATCGACGTTTGGGAGGGGCGTCCTGGCGTGCCCATGCCGCAGGTGCAGCGCGGCCCGACGCCGCGCCGCGTTCAGTACGATCCCAAGGCCGGCGCCATGCGTGGGCGTCCCGGTCAGCAGCCGCTCGGTGGGCCGATGGGGCGCATGGGGCGGGGACCGATGCGACCGGGTCAGCGCGGCCACCAGGGCGGGCAACGTGCCCGCAGCGGTGGGCCGCCCACCACGCAGGAGCGCTCGGCGCACAAGAAGATCGTCCGGATCGAGGAGTCGGTGGGCTTGCAGACGCTCGCCGCCAAGATCGGCGTCAAGGCCACCGAGGTGCTCATGAAGCTG
>QGUH01000411.1 GCA_003242355.1 Pseudomonadota bacterium | reverse complement strand
CGGTGACGTCGCTCCTGGCGGCAAAGGGGGCAGCAGCGGTGTCGCTGGTGCGGGCGGGGCCACCGGTGGCGTGGGCGGTGTTGCCGGCGCTGGAGGTGTCGGGGCGAGTGGGGGCGTTGCTGGCAATGGCGGCGTCGCGGGCGCTGGCGGGGCGATCGGCGGAGGCGGTGGCTTTGCTCCGGCCGGCGGAGGCAACGCCGGGAGCGGTGGTGCCTCCGGTGGAACCGGGGGCACTCCGAAAACGGGCTGCGGCAATCTCTCGTGCGACGGTAAGGAGACCCCGAAGACCTGTCCGGAGGATTGCGGTTATTGCGGCGATGGCACGTGCGCCGATTTCGAGACGGGTGAGTGTCTGATCGATTGCCTCACGTCGTGCGGTGACGGCGTGTGCGGAGGCCAGGAAACCCCGCTCAACTGCCCCGAAGACTGCAAGGGCAAGTGCGGTGACTCGGTCTGCGAGCACTCGGAGATCGACAGTTGCCCGACCGACTGTGAAGGGATCTGCGGAAACGGCAAGTGCGAGTCCGGCGAATCGATCGTATGCCACGATTGCCCGGACTTCTGCTCGTACGACGGCGTCTGCGACGTGCGCGAGTCGCGTGAATGCGCCGACTGTCGGTGTGGCAATGGGTTCTGCGACCCTCACGAAAACGAAGAAGGCGATTGCCCAGAGGACTGCGGCTATTGCGGGGACGACGTGTGCAGCGGCTTCGAGAACGCCGCGATCTGCCCGCACGATTGCTCGCCCGTCTGCGGAGACGGCTTCTGCAGCGAGGGGGAGGAAGACGACTGTGCGCGCGATTGCCCCCCGACTTGCGGCGACGGCGTTTGCACGTTCGAGGAGCGGCAGTATTGCACGCTCGACTGCGAGGTCGGCGCGGTATGCGGTGACCTGATTTGTGGTCCGCAGGAGACGGAAAAGAGCTGCGCGTTCGACTGCGGCCCGTGCGGGGATGGCGTCTGCGGCGGCCGTGAAACCATTTGGAATTGCCCCCTCGATTGCGGAGGCGGGTGCGGAGACGGGTTCTGCGGCCCGGGCGAAACTCCCGTGACCTGTGCCACCGACTGCGGCCCGGCGTTCCCTTGCGGCGACACCGTGTGCTCGTTCGGAGAGGACGACGAGAACTGTCCTTTCGATTGCGGTGGATGCGGGGACGGCGTGTGTGGCGCCTTCGAGGACCCTTTCCGTTGCCCCGACGACTGTTTCCGCTGCGGTGACGGGCAATGCACCGCGACGGAAACGGCCCAGACGTGCCCCTTCGACTGCACCGAGTGCGGCGACGGCGTCTGCACCGGAGGCGAGCTCTTCTACACGTGCCCCGAAGACTGCGGGCAGATCGAAAACTGCGGCGATGGGGAGTGCAGCGACACGGAGCCGTTTTGGTGCGTTGCGGACTGCGGTTACGTGAGCTGCGGCAACGGCACCTGCGAGGCGACGGACTTGTTCCTGTGCCCCGCGGAGTGCCCGACCCTGCCGGGGCCTCTCCCACCGTTCCCCGGCGGCGGCATCGGAGGCGTGCCGTCGTTCTTCGAGGCCAACGGCGGCACCTCCTCGCAGTAGCCGGAACAGCGCGCGAAGCTGCGCGCCTCGGTGAACGGTTCGCTGCCTCGATGCCGGACCAGGCGGGCGCGCGGCCCTGCCGCCGGCAATTTCACGCCCGGCGTGCTGGCTCGTGACTCGGGGAGCGGGTCGCAGGGCGCCGGCGTGTACTAAGCTCCGTGCCCGAGTGCCGCCCGGACACGGTGGGCGGTTCGCCGATGTCGAACCAGGTCGAATCAGGAGCTCGTCGAGTGAAGGTCGCCTATCTGACGAACGCGTATCCATCGGTCAGCCACACCTTCATTCGACGAGAGCTCGTCGAGCTCGAACGGCAGCTCGGTGAGGTCGCGCGCTTTTCGATTCGGCGCACGCCGTACGCCCTCGTCGATCCCGAGGACGCGAAGGAAAACGACAAGACCTTCCACGTCCTCGCTCAGCCCCCCGCGCGCTGGGCGCGCGCTCTCGTGCGCACCGGGCTCCGGAAGCCGCTCGCCACGGCGCGCGGTCTGCTCACCGCGATCCGCCTCGGCGTGAACAGCCAGCGCGGTCTTGCGCGGCACGCGGCCTATTTCGGAGAAGCGCTGCTCCTTCTCGACGAGATGCGCGAGCGCGGCATCGAGCACGTGCACGTTCATTTCGGCACCAATCCCGCGGCCGTGGCCCAAATCGTCTGCTCCATGGGGGGGCCCTCGTACTCGTTCACCGTTCACGGGCCCGACGAGTTCGATGCGCCCCTGGGTCTCTCGCTCGGCAGCAAGATAGCCGCCTCCGCATTCGTGGTCGCCATCAGCGATTATTGCGCCGCACAGCTCCGGCGCTGGACCGCCCCCGAGCACTGGGACAAGATCCGCGTCGTTCACTGCACCGTCGGCCCCGAGTTCTTCGAGGAGGCGCGCCCGATCGATCCCGCATCGCGCGCCCTCGTCTGCGTGGGGCGCCTCTCCGCACAGAAGGGGCACTTGTTGCTCGTCGAGGGGTTCGCCGATGCCGTGCGTCGCGGCGCCGACGCAGAGCTCGTTCTCGTTGGTGACGGCGAGCTCCGCGCCGATATCGAGCGCGCCGCCGAGCAGCTCGGCGTTCGCAATCGGGTGCGCATCACCGGCTGGTGTGGCGGAGCCCAAGTGCGCGCCGAGCTTCTCGCGGGCCGCGCCCTCGTTCTCCCGAGCTTCGCCGAAGGGCTGCCCATGGTCATCATGGAGGCGTTCGCCCTCGGCCGCCCGGTCCTCTCCACCTACGTCGCCGGCATTCCCGAGCTCGTCGTCCCCGGCAAAAACGGCTGGCTCGTCCCCGCCGGCTCCCGCCCCGCCATCGCCGACGCCATCCTCGAGATCATGCGCACCCCCGTCGCCGACCTCGAGCGCATGGCCGAGCACGGCCGCGACC
Organism: Pseudomonadota bacterium; assembly: GCA_003242355.1. Classification (GTDB taxonomy): domain Bacteria; phylum Myxococcota_A; class Polyangia; order Polyangiales; family Polyangiaceae; genus PMG-095. The sequence continues at coordinate 1,837 of QGUH01000411.1, read as the reverse complement.
TCGTCCGCGCCCGCCACTACACCCCCACCGAGACCGCCAAACTCGCCCAACACATCCGCGACACACGACCCAAGCCGCCCTGAGACCCGGCCCTCGCCCGCCACCGCGGTACTGCTCAACCGCCCGGAGGCGGGCGGAGCCAAGCTCGATGGCGTCCGATGTCACGGGCCAGTCGGAACTCACGATCGACTGGATTGGGCGGATATGGAGGTTGGACCCACGTGCGTCGTGCTCTCGGAATGAGAGCGCATCGAGAGCCAACCCGGATCCATGACCCCCGCCGGGCGCACGAGGGCCTGCGGTGATCGTTGGGAGCCGCCTCGTTGGCGAACGACGATGCGACGGAGACGAGGCCGCGAGGGGCCGCGCTCGTGAGAGCACGGAGGCTCGCCGAGCCAGCGGCGATGAGCGACGGCTACTGGGCCAGGTAGCCGCCGTCTACGGAGTAGTAGGCGCCGGTGACGAAGGAGGCTTTGTCGGAGGCGAGCCAGAGGACGAGCTCGGCGACTTCGGAGGGCTCGCCGAGGCGACCGAGGGGGTGCATGCCTTCGAGCGCTTTCAGTTGCGCCGCGTCGAGGCTCTTTTCGACGAGAGGGGTCTTGACGAAGCCGGGGCCGACGACGTTCACGCGGATGTTGTCGGCGGCGTACTCGAGCGCGGCGTTTTTGGTGAGGCCGATGAGGCCGTGCTTGGCTGCGACGTACGCGCCGGCATTGCGGAACCCGACCTGGCCGAGAATGGACGACATGTTCACGATCGAGCCGCCGCCCGCGGCCTTCATCGCCGGGATTTGGTAGCGCATGCCGTAGAACACGCCGGACAGGTTGACGGCGATCACCTTGTCCCAACCGTCGATCGGGTATTCGCCGAGAGGCACGAGCGGGCCGCCGATGCCGGCGTTGTTGACCGCCACGTGCAGTGCGCCGAAGCGCGCGACGGCCTCGGCCACGAGCGCCTCGTTGTCGGCGGGTTTCGAGGTGTCCGCCTTGAAAAAGCGCGCTTGCCCGCCTGCTTCCGTGATCCGACGCACGGTTTGGTGCCCTCCCTCCTCGCTGATGTCGGATACCACGACCCGCGCACCAGCTCTTGCCAGGGCTTCCGCGATGGCTCGCCCGATCCCACTCGCTGCTCCCGTGACGATGGCAACCTTGTCCTTGACCAACATCGGACCTCCCTTCTTCTCGGCCGAGCATATCGAGAGCTCACGCCGCGGGATAGCTTCCCGAAAGTTACGGAACGGACACACGGGCAGTGCGGGCAGCTCCAGGAACTCAGGAAACTCGCGCGCCTCGCCGGGGGCGGTACGGCGCGTTCGCGCGAGCCCCCGTGCCCAAAGACCGAAGAAGGCGCGCTAAGCGCAAACACGCTCGCCCCAGCCATCGTGCCCGTCGAGAGGTCGAAGCGGTCGTGGCGGACGGAGAAGGTCGTTCCCGTCTGCCGTCGTGCCGAATGGTGACTCGGCGGTAATCTCACCCACGCCAGACTGCGCTCCGAGTAGCGGAATCCACCGCCGCGCGGGCCACCTGTCGAGAGGACGGGTAGGCCAGAATCCCGGAAGGGGAGGCAACTCAGCCGTCGCCTGAAGAGGCGCCCGAAAGCACGTGAAACTCACCCGGCGTGCCGCCAGAACGACCACGCCGCGTATTCTGCGCGTGCAACCTGTCCGGATAGCTCCGAAAGCAAACTTGCTGGAGCGACAAACGGTTAGGGACGCGCCGAAATACGCGGAAAACAGCGTCGGACGGAGTGCCCGCGTGGGGAGGGGCCCCGCCGAGTTCACCTCGGCGGGGAGGGGCGGCGCGTGCCGCCCCTACGAAACGAGGCTAGAACGCCGATC
>QGUH01000410.1 GCA_003242355.1 Pseudomonadota bacterium | reverse complement strand
GCACACCGCACATCACTCGCGGCCACGCCGCGCGCCGCGCCGGCGGAAGCCCGCTGGGAGCGAGCTCGAAGAGCCCGGGCGCGCCGCCGAGCTCGGCGAGGAACTCGCGCGTGAACAGGCCGTAGGCGACCTGATACATGTCCGGCAACTCGCCGGCCGTGTCGAGCAGGTCCGAAAGCTTGCCCCACCGCGTCTGCGGCGGCACGTCGCTCGGACCGTGCAGCCGCTCGACGAGCCGCCGCGCGAGCGCGCTGCGAAAACCGCGCGGCGCGAGGCGCGCGAGCGTGAGCGGCAACCGAGCCCGCGACAGGTCGCGAAAGCTCCGGTATCCGCCGAACAGCTCGTCTCCGCCCGTACCGGCGAGCGCAACCGTGAACCCGGCCTCGCGCACCAGGCGGCTCACGAAGTAGGTGTTGATTGCGTCGAAGGTCGGCTGATCGAGACTCGCGAGCGCCGCCTCGAGACCATCGCGAAAGCGTTCCTGCGTCAGGCGGAGCTCGATGTGCCGCGTGCCGAGCGCGCGCGCGACGCTCCGCGCGTACTCGGATTCGTCGAACGCGGACTCTTCGAAACCGACGTGGAACGTGGCGATCTCGCGCGTGTTCGCGCGCGTGGCCAGCGCCGCGACCGCGCTCGAATCGATGCCTCCGGAGAGGAACACGCCGAGGGGGACGTCGCTCGCGAGATGCTGCCGCGTCGCCTCGAGGAGCGTCGCTTCGAGCGCCGCCACGCTCTCCTCGACCGGTTTCGGAGCGGCCTCCGCATCGAGCACCCAATATCGTCGCGGCGCCGGCACGGGCTCGCCGGGGCGCAGAAGGAGCGCCTGGCCCGGGCCGAGCAGCGACACCTTGCGCACGAGCGTCGTCGGGCCGACCACGAAGCCGTTCCAGAGATACGAAGCGAGGCCGCGCGGCTCGAGGTCGCGACGCACGAGCCCGCTCGCGAGCAGCGCCCGGAGCTCCGACGCGAAGAGCACGAGCGCGCCCTCGGGGCGCGTCACCTCCGCGTAGTAGAGCGGCTTGATCCCGAGGCGGTCGCGAGCGATGAGCACCGTGCCCTGCGCGGGGTCGTGAATCGCGAACGCGAACATGCCGCGGAGCTTCGCGAGCACGCCCTCCCCCCATTCGCCGTAGGCGGCGAGCAGCACCTCCGTGTCCGAGGTCGAGCGGAACGTGCGCCCCCGCGCCTCGAGCTCACGTCGAAGCTCGACGTAGTTGTAGATCTCTCCGTTGAAAACGATGGCGTGACCCCGCTCGGGGTCGACCATCGGTTGGTGCCCCTCGGTCGAGAGATCGAGGATGGCGAGCCTTCGGAAGCCGAAACAGACCCCGGGCTGCCCGTTGCTCACGTAAAATCCGGAATCGTCCGGTCCGCGATGCACCTGGGCGGCGCTCATCGCGCGCACGGCTTCCTGAATCCTCGGATCGATCAGGCCGATCGCACCGGCGATCCCGCACATGACCTGACACTGTTCTCGCTCGCCCCGGCGATTGCAACCGCGCGCTGCGCCGGAAGGGGCGCCCGCCGTCCGGCCTGCCGGTCACCAGGGCGTGCGCTCGGAGCGCCGCCGATGCGCCGCGTGCAGAAAGCTCATGGCTCGAGCACCGCGCGCGTCTGACCGAGGAATTCCCCGCGAATCGAGTATTCGTGCAGGCGCGCGTAGGCGCGTCGGGTGATCTGCTCCCGCTCTGCCTCGTGCGCGAGGTAGTAGCGCGTCTTCTCCTCGAGGTCCGCGAAGTCCCAGCGAATCGGGACGTACGTCTCGTACGGCACGAAAATGTCCGGCCAGGTTTCGCAGTGGGACATGTCCGGTTTCACGAGGAGCGCGCCACAGAGCACGGCCTCGTAGTCGCGCCAGCTCACCTCCCCGTATCCGAAGGGGCTGAAGCAGATCTTGGCGGCACAGAGCTCGGCCAAGTATCGCCGGTAGGGCATGCCGGGTTCGCTCGCCACCCTCAAGTCCGTCATCGACACGAGCATCTCGCGAGCATGCCGTCGCATGCGTGCGTACCAGTCGGTGCCGTCGATGCAGATGCGCGCGTGGACGTCGATGATCTTCTCGCGTTTCAGCGGATCGGCCGAAGCGAAGAAGAACGGCAGCATCGTGCGTCCCGTGAAGAAGCTCGGACCGACGACGAGCTTCTTCAAGAATCCGGGTGGGATTTCGAAGGTCCGCTCGGGATGATCGATGCCGTAGAGCCGCCCGTAATAGTCGGTGAGGTTCGTATCGCCACGCGTCGGGCGACCGTACTCGGAGCGATCGCGGAGCACGTGCTTCTTCACGTACAGATCCACCAGGTCCCCGAGCGGCGCGGCCAGGCGCAAATCGGTCGGCGCGAACGAATCGAAGAGCACCACCTTCGCGCCGGGGTTCGCGTCGCGCAACGCCTCCAGCGCAGCCCGGTACCGCTCCGCGTCCGGGGGAACCCAAGCTTGGAGCACGACGACGTCCGCGCCGTGCGGAGCGCGCGCGGGAAACGCCTCGAACGTTTTGAGGGAAACCTCGCGTATCTCGACCCCGGATCCCGCGAGCTCCCGCCCGTAGAACGACAGGGGATGGATCTGGCTCTCGGGGACGCGCCCCGGCTCGCTCACGATCAGCACCCGGGAACGGACGGCCCGACCAGAGAACGGGCGAACCCACTCGAGGCGATGCACGAGCTCGCGGTGGGTCTGTGCGGATACCGCTCGGACCACCGCTTCGGCAGGCCGGAGCCCCGGCAGGTCGAGGGCCAGCGCGTCGTTGACCAGAGGCGGCGCGGGAGAGCGTCTGGAGATCGCCGAGTCCGCGCCGCCCGAGGCGACGGGGCGGAGCATGGCTCAGCCCTCCGCATTCGAGACGACTTGGCCTTCGGGAGCGCCCTGAACGGAGAGCTCCAAGGGTCGCAGCCGTGCGCTCGTGACCGCGGTGAAGCCGCGTGCCTTGAGACGTTCTGCCAGCATCGAATCGGTGATCATCACGTACAGATCACCCTGCACGTGGTGTTCCAACGACGCCAGAACGTCCTCGAGCCACGGTTCGCTCGCTCCGGAGAGTCGATCGACCTCGCAAATGACGAAAGCCCCGGCAGGCAAGCCGTGGCCGGTACCGAACGCGTGCGCGGGAACCAGAAAAGCGATGCTTTCCAGAATTCCGTCACGGGTGCGCGTGAACATGCGCCCGCCCGCGCGGATATGACTCATCGCAGTCCGAAGCAGCGCGAGATAACTCGACCGGTCCCCGGAGAACCGCGTGAGCTCCTCCAACGTGTTTTCGCGCACACCATCCCGCTGCGTCCGCTCGAGATCCGGGGGAATGCGAAACACCACGACGGGACCGCGCGGCTCGGCCGGGCTCGGGGAGCCGGCGTCGGGATCCTGCACCACGCCTTCTCGAAGCTCGCGCGAGAGTCGAGACAGCGAGCTTTGACCCGGAAAGCGCGAAAAGGCGCTTCGCGCGACGTTCTGGATGGCCGTTTGCACGCGCCGCGCTTCTCGGCGCAAGCGATCGGCGTGCAGCGTGAGGCCGTAAACGGGCTCGCTCGTGGTGGAAAAACGCGCTCGGTATTCGTCATCCCCCGGCGTGAAATCGAGCAGCTCGTACCCTTCCTGAGAGAGCAACACGGCGAGCTCGAGCAACAGCAGCGCCCCCGGCGAGTACCGCGCTTCGAACTCCGAGTACACGAGGCCCGAAATGGAAAGCTCGCGCTTGCCCGTGGGCCCCAGATGAGCGGCCAGTATCTCTCCGTCGCGCTCGAGCACCGTTACGTGCATGAGCCCCGGAACCTCCGCCTGTGCGAGCAGGAACTTGCGTCGCAACGGGTCGTCGCGAAACGGCAGGACGCCGTGCATCGCTCCGTAGCGGACTTCGAACATGGGCTCGCACGCGGCGAGCACCGAAGCAATCTCGTGCGGCGCGCGAACGCGTCGGAAGCGCACGTTGCCGGTGCGCTTCAACTTGCCCATCGTCGTGCGCAGCCGGCTCTTCCCACGCACGTAGTCGCGCACGGCGTTCGGATCGTCGACGCGCAGCACGCGTCGCGTCGCGAACGCGATCTCCGCGCGGGCCGCCGCCTGGGAACGCCCCTCGAGCCAGGCGCGCGGCGTGGCCGGCGGAAGGAAACACAAATCGAGGCGCATCGGCCCGAGCGCGGCGTCCAACGCCGACATCGCTTCGGGCATGAACTCGTTGCCGAGGTCCGGCGCCGAGATCCAGACGTGATACGGGCAGTCGTCCGGCGCGGCGTGAACGAGGCGTCCCCCGATCTCGACCAACGGTAACACGCCCGCGAGCGCCCCCGACGGCGCGCGCGAGATGGCCAGCACGGGCTCGTACACTCCCCGATACACGCGGTACCACGTGCGCACGAACTCCGGGTGTTGCCCGGCGGTGGCCCAGAGGCACCCGGCGTACAAGGCCGTCCACTCTTCGATGAAGTCGGCGCGCGACAAAAGCGCGTGCGCCTCGTCGCCGACGTGTATCTCCGTCATGAGCTCGAGGTCCCTCAGATACCAAACCCGTTCGTAGCATAGCGATGCGACTCGGACGATGAGGAACTTCGTCGCTCCTCGGCTCGCTCGCGTTTCCGACGAGCCCCGATGTCGAAAAGACGAAAACGGCGTCACGCTGCGTGCTTCTGCTCTTCGAACGGCGAGCACGAGCGCGTTCGCACGCTGCACGTCGCAAACACTGCGACGAACGCTCGCTCTTCGGCGCGTTCCTGGCTGCTCGTCTCCGCGGCCCAGCGTGTGATTTCGAGTTCGACGGTTGGCCCTCGTTCGACGTCGCT
>QGUH01000409.1 GCA_003242355.1 Pseudomonadota bacterium | reverse complement strand
GTGCGAATGCGCCGGGGCGTGGCGTCGAGCACCTCGAGCACGACGCCGTCGTCCAAGGCGAAGGATTCGCCGGCCGTCGGCATGCGCCCGGCGCGGGCCAGAACCAGGCCGGCCACGGTGGTCCACGGGCCCTCGTCCGGCAGGTCGAAATCGAGCTCGCGATTCAACTCGCGGATTGCCGTCACGCCTTCGACGACGACGGAGCCGTCGGCTTCCGGCGTGAGGACCCGAGCGAGCTCGCGTTCGTGCTCGGTGAAGATTTCGCCGACGAGCTCCTCGATGAGATCTTCCATCGTGACGAGGCCGGACATGCCGCCGTGCTCGTCCACGACGATCGCGAACGGAACCCGGCGCGCGCGCATCTCCTGCAGCAGCTCGACGGCTTTCTTCGACTCCGGAACGAAGAACGGCGGCCGGATCACGTCCTCGAGCACGATGAGGCGCCCTTCCCAGGCGAGCGCGAGCAGGTCTTTGACGGCGATGTAGCCGACGACGTTGTCGATGCGCCCGTCGTACACCGGCATTCGGCTCTTGGTGTGCTCGAGCAGGATGCGCCGCAGCTCGTCGTGATTCGCCGTTCGGGACACGGCAATTACGTCTTGTCGCGGCACCATCACGTCGGCGGCCGTGAGCTCCGGCAGCTCCAGGGCGCGCGTTGCGATTTCGGCGGCTTCGGGATGAACGGTTCCGGCCTCGGTCGCCTCTTCGACGAGCTGCTGGAGCTCTTCCACCGAGTGGCGCGTCTCCGCGAACGTCGTGCGATCGCCGAAGGGCTTGAGCACGAGATTGGCGCTCGAGCTGAGCAGCCACACGAGGGGCCGCGTGAGGTGCGACAGGCCGAGCAACGGCCGCGAGACGAGGAGCGCGTAGCGCTCCGCGGCGCGCAGCGCGAGCGACTTGGGGACCAGCTCGCCGAGCACGATCGAGAGGTACGAGACGGCGGCGACCACGAGGGCGAGGGCGAGCCCTTCGGCGTGCTCGGCGAGAAAGGGGCTCTTTTCGAGCAGCGGCTCGAGCCGTTTGGCGAGGGAGGCGCCGCCGAACGCTGCCGCGGTCGCGCTGACGACCGTGATGCCGATCTGCACGGTGGCCAGGAAGCGCTCGGGCTCCTCGCGCAACGCGAGCACGGCCCGCGCGCTGCTGCGTCCCTGCTCCGCGAGCTCCTGGATGCGGGTCTTGCGCAGAGCCACGACGGCGATCTCCGACCCGGCGAAGACCGCGTTGCAGAGCGTGAGGAAGACGATGACGAGGACTTCGCTCAGGATCATGGCGTGCTGGTCCGTTCGGGGACCCCAAACCCTGTCACGGTGGGCCCGGGTCACCCTCGGGCGCCAGCGTTACGAGCGGGTCCGACCATCCGGTCCAAGGCGTACCCGCCTACTTCGGAGTACAAGGGCGCCTCGACGGGGACACGCTGTGGGTCTCGGTGGGGCCGATGCCGCGTGCGGCCCTTCGGCACCGGTGGGGACTGCTTCCAGGCTCGGCTTTCTCGAGAGATTTTCGCGGATGCGATAAGCTGAGCCCGGTTCCGGGCGTTAATCCCTAGTACCATGAGCTCTTCGCGCCCGGTGGGCTTCATGCCGCGCGTTCTCGTCGTCGAAGATTCGTTCAGCACCCGGGGGTTCGTTCGGGCGGCCTTGGAGTCGGGGTTCGGAGACGAAACCATCGAAGTGGTCGAGGCGGAGAGCGGTTTCGATGCGCTCCGGTTGCTCCCCCGGGGCAACTACGACCTCGTGATCACCGACATCAACATGCCGGACATCAACGGGCTCGAGCTCGTCCAGTTCATCCGGCAGAGCGACCGGCATCGCGGCACGCGCGTGGTGCTGATTTCCACCCAGTCGTCCGAGCGAGACCGCGCGCGCGGTCTCGCTCTCGGGGCAGACGCCTACCTCGCCAAGCCCTTCACGGAGGAACAACTCCGCGCCGTCGTCGCGGAGCAGCTCGGCGGATTGCGGTCCGGGGGATCATGAGCGGACCGTCCAGACCGCCCCAGCGCAACCATGGCTGATCTCACGGACAAGGCACGGGAGGAGTTCTTCTCCGAGGCGAGCGACATCATCGAGAACTTCTCGCGCAACCTCTTGGCGCTCGAAGGGGCAGGGCGCGACGGGGAGCCCGATCCCGCGCTCGTCAACGAGGCGTTCCGCGCCGTTCACACGCTCAAGGGGCTCGCGGGCCTGTTCGGCGCGGCGCGGCTCGGCACGCTCTCGCACCGGCTCGAAGACTTGCTCGATGCGCTCCGCCTCGGCAGGCGCGATCTCACCTCCGAGGTGCTCGACGTACTGTTCTCGGCCGTCGACGTCTTCACCGTCGTCCTCGACGCCGAGCGAACGGGCAAGAACGAGCCGCTGCCGTCTCTCGATGCGCTCTACGCGGAGCTCGAGCGCCTCGGCACCGGCCAGGCCCCCGACGCGGGCGGCGGCCTCGACTACGAGCTGGATGCGGGAATGCTCGCCGTGCTCACGGAGTACGAGGAGCACCGGCTGCACGCCAACATCCAGCAGAACATGCGCCTGTACCGGCTGCGGGTGCAGTTCGACTTGGCGAGCATCGACAAGTCGCTCGACGAGATCAAAGACCGCGCGCGACAGCACGGCGAGATCATCACCTATCTGCCCACGGGCTCTGCGGCGACCGCGGACCGGATCGAGCTCGACATCCTGCTCGCGTCGAAGAGCGACCTCGCCACGCTGATCGGCGCGCTCGGCTCGGACAACGTGGTGGTCGAGGAGATCCCACGCCGGCAGCGGTCGCCCGAGCCGCCGACGCCGGCGGAGGCGACGACCGGTGCGGCTGCGCCGCCCCAAGAAGAGTCGGGCTCGCCGCTCGCCGTCGCGGGCGAGCGCGCGATTGCCGATCGCGAGCGCTCGCTCAAGTCGCTCACGCAGACCGTTCGCGTCGACATCCGGCGCCTCGACCACCTGATGAACATCGTGGGCGAGCTCAACATCGTGCGAAGCTCGCTCTCGCGCCTCTCGGATCGCGTTCGCAGCGAGGGGCAGCGCGCTCTGGCGGCCGAGCTCACGCGGCTGCACCGCGCCTTCGATCGCCGCTTGAGCGAAATGCAGGAGGGGATCCTCGAGGTGCGCATGGTGCCGCTCGGGCAGGTGTTCGAGCGGCTCGCGCGCGTGGCGCGCCAGATCAGCCGCGAGCTCGACAAGGAGATCCGCCTCGTGATTACGGGCGCGGAGACGGAGATCGACAAGCTTATCGTGGAGGAGCTCAGCGATCCGCTGATGCACATGATTCGCAACGCCATCGACCACGGCATCGAGCCCAAGGAGCAGCGGGCGGCGGTCGGCAAGCCCGAAGCGGGCACGATCGCGCTCAACGCCTATCAGAAGGGCAGCCACGTGATGATCGAGGTGGAGGACGACGGGCGCGGCATCGACGAGACCTCCCTCGTGAACAAGGCGCTCAAGCTCGGGTTGATCGAGGCTTCCGAGGTGGAACAGCTCACGCGCGAGGAAACGCTGGGCCTCGTGTTCTTGCCCGGGCTTTCTACGCGCGAGACGGCGAGCGACGTCTCCGGTCGCGGCGTCGGCATGGACATCGTCAAGACGAACATCGCCAAGATCGGCGGCGTCATCGACGTGCACAGCGAGGTCGGCATCGGCACGAAGATGACGATTACGCTGCCGATCACGCTGGCGATCGTGAGCGCGCTGATGGTGCAGGTGAGCACGCACGTGTTCGCCGTGCCGCTCGCGACGGTGTCGGAAGCGCTCAACTTCGATCGGGAAATGGTGCGCACGGTGGACGGACGCGAAGTGATCACCCTGCGCGGCTCGACGCTGCCCATCTGCCGCCTCGAGCGCCTGTTCGAGCTCGAGCGGACCGAGAGCGCCCCGACGCGCGGCTTCGTGGTCGTGGTGGCGCTCGGCGCGCGGCGGCTCGGGCTGGTCGTGGACCACCTCTTCGGCCAGGAGGACATCGTGATCAAACCGCTCGGCAAATCGCTGAGCCGCGTTCGCGGTTTCGCCGGCGCGACCGAGCTCGGCGATCAACGCGTCGGGCTCGTGCTCGACACGGCCGCGCTGATCGAAGAAGTGCTGTCGAGCAGCGATGGCGTGCGAGAGCGATTGGGGGTGATGCATGCCTGATCTGGTGAGGGCTCCCGGAACGCGCATCGTGCGCCGCGGCATCGAGCGCGGGCCCGTGCGCGAGTTTCTGGTGTTTTCGCTGGCTTCCGAGCTGTACGGCGTCGAGCTCGCCCGGATTCGGGAGATCTTGAGCCCGCCGCCCGTGACCCCCGTTCCGCGATCGCCGCCCGAGGTGGTCGGTGTGTGCAGCGTGCGCGGGCTGTTGGTCACCGTGGTCGATCTGCGGCGGAAGCTGCGCGTCGAAGAGCGCCCGCTCGGTCGGCGCGCGCGGATTCTGCTCGCGCTCGCGCAGTCCGGCGAGACCATCGGCCTGCTCGTGGACGAGGTGAAGCAGGTGATGCGGCTCGGCGACGGCGAAATCGAGCCGAGCGCGAATGCCCTGGGTGGCGATCTGTCCGAGCACGTGCTCGGCATCGGGCGGCCTCAGGGCATGTTCCTGATTCTGCTCGACCTTTCGGCAATCGTGAGCTCCTGAAGTGGCAAACTCGAGAAAGCGCCCCGACCCGCAGAAGAGTTTCGTCGGCTTCGTCGTCGGCGAGGTCGCTTATGCCGTGCCCATCGGGTCCGTCCGGGAGATCGTGAATCCGGTCCCGCTGACCGAGCTGCCCCATGCACCGCCGTCGGTTGCCGGCGTGATGGACCATCGTGGCGAGGTCGTCCCGATCGT
>QGUH01000408.1 GCA_003242355.1 Pseudomonadota bacterium | reverse complement strand
GTCGTCTCGATGGCCGGAATTGCCTCGCTGGCTGGCGTCGTCTCGATGGGGGCGATTGCCTCGATGGTCGACGTCACCTCGGCACTCGGCATCGTCGCGGGGGTGTCCAGCGACAGCAGGGCCGTCACGCCGATGGCCACGGCGGTCCCGAGGATCAGCCCGGAAAGGAGCATGGCGACTCGTCTCCGGCGCCGCAGATCGAGCACGCGCAGGTAGTCTTCGGGCTCGAAGTCGTGCGATGACGCGTGTTTCATGGATCGGCTCCCTCGTCGGTGACGTCTCGTCCGTGGCGACGCGAGTGGCGGACCAGCCATCGTTCGGTGCACACGGCGCGCCAAACGCAGCCGAATGCCGGGCACCGCGCCCGCATGCGGGACGCGCCGTCTCGCGTGCGCCCCGTTTCCGGACGGCTCGTGACCGAATTGCGCAGACGGAGACGGGCTCGGGGCTTCGGGGGTTCTGGTGCCGTCGCAACCCGTCGCCGAAAGGCGCTGGGAGCGCCGCTGGGTCATCGACCGTGCCCGTCGTCGTTGCGACCCGTCGCCGAAAGGCGCAGCTCGCAGCGAGCTCGGATCAGTAGCGGTACTGCCACACGAGATCGAGGCCCGTTCCGATCGTGCCGACCTCCGTGCGCAGCGACCAGTTTCGCCGGAACCGCCAGTCGATCGTGCCGCTCACGGCCTGAGTGGCCGCGTTGGGATCGCCCGAGCTCAGGAGCTTGTAGCTGCCTTCGAACCAGATGTCGTCGCCGATTGGCACGGCCGCGCTGTACGTGGAGTACGAGCGACGATCGGCGGATTGCTCGCTGCCCGCGCGCAGCTCGACCCGTCGCAGCGGGGTGTTCACGAGCAACGTTCCGAGAATATCCGCGCCGACGCTCGCGCTCGTGACCGCGGCGTCTCCGCCGCCTTCGCCGCTCGACCCGCCGAGCAAGAGCGCGTGGATCTCCTGCTCGCTGCGCGGCGGATCACTGGTGAGCCTGAGGCGCCCCTCGCGCAAGGTGCCGCTCACCTCGGCCAGGATTTGGGTGGCATCCGGCGCGCGCCAGGTGGCGGCGATGCGAACGCGCGGGTTCCCCGGATCTCCGGTGTCGAAGTGCACCTCGCCAGACTCGATGACGAAGGTTTTCCCCGATACCTGGATGCGACCGCCCGGCGCGAGCTCGAGATCGCCGCCCACCTCGACCTCTTTGGCGAGGCCGACGCGCGCCGTGCCCGAGAGCGGGAGATCGAGATCGGAGCGCGTGAGCTTCACGTCGCGCCCGAACGTGAACGTGAGCAACCACGGCAGTGCCTGTCCGCCTCGCTCCTTCGGCTCGCCGAGCGGCTGGATCACCTCGATCGTCTCGTTTTCGGCGAGGGAGATCACGTTGCGCGCCGACGACTCGGGCAGCGCCACCACGAGGTAGGGCACGTCGAAGTCGACCTCCATGCGTTGGGGGACGCGACGCAAGCGGAACGCGATTCCCTGGCGCGTGGTCGCCGTCGCTTGCCACACACCCTCGAGCAAGAGTGGCAGCTCGACCGCCTCGATCACGCCCTCGGCGCGCGCCACCCGCAGCCCGTCGAGCCAGATCTTGCCCTTTTGCACCGTGAGGCGCTCGCGACGCCGGCCGGCGCGCGCGCTCAACGCGTCCACGACGATGCGCGTCTCTCCCGGAGCAGACTCGGCGCGGGCGGAGAGCGAAACGTCGTGCAGGCGCAGGCCGAGCCCGGCGAGCTGGAGGTTTCCGTTGCGAAGCGACGCTCGGCCCGAGACCTCGCCCCCGAGCTCTTCGGGGGCCGTGTGGCGCGGCGCGAGCTGCGCCGTGAGCTCGGCGTCGATACTACCCCCGATCTCGCTGAACACGTCGCGCAGGATCGGCTGCAAGATGACGGCGTCCATGTCGCGCGCCACCACGCGCAGCCCGATGGGCGATTTCGGATCGAGCATCGGCACGGCGGAGCTCGAGTCGAGCAGCGCGAACGCGGTGGCTTCGAGGCGGCCCGCATCGCGCGACAGCGTGAGCGTCGCCCCGACGCTCCGCTGGTTGGAGCGCAGGTGGATCCGGCCGTTGCCGAGGGGCGCGCCTTCGAGCCGCGTGCCTGCCAGGTCGAGCTCCGCGGTGAGCACCGGCGCGCCGCGCGCTCGGGAGAAGCTCACGCTCCCCGAAATGCGGCCCGTGAGCCCCTGATTGCCGAGCCCGGGCACGGTTTCGATCGGCAGCCCCTCGAGCGCTGCGACGGCGTTTCCCGTGAACTCGCCCGGCCGGCTCGGTCCTTCGAAGCGGCCGTCGAGCGCATAACGCACCACGCGCCGGCCTGCGCACGTTCCCCGCTCCGTGCTCAGGAACAGCTCCCCTTGCGCCGTCACTCGGCGAGCACCGGGACTCCACCCGAGCGTCGTGCACAGATCGAGGGGAGCTTCGGCGCGCGCTGCTTCCACCTCGAGTCCCTGCACGGAACCGCGCGCGAAGAGCTCGGGACTTTGGAGCGTGCCGGCGACGGTGGCCTCGAGGCGCACGCGTCCCGAAACGCCCCGGAGCTGCACGATTTCGGGCAGATCGCCGAGCCTGCGCTCCTGAACGATCGCTTTGCCGGTGATCGGCATCGTGAGTAGCGCCGGGACGAGGGATGTTCCGGCGAGGAGCGCGTCGGGATCGAGCTTTCCGTGCGCCGTCGCGGTGGCGAGCAGGCCACCCGGATCGACGAGCTTCGCGGTGGTCACGAGATCGCCGCTCGTTCCGTCGAACGTGAGCCCGAGCTGGGCGTCCACACCCTGCACGGTGAAGGAGCCGCCGTCGCGGGTTCTGGTGACGACGAGCGTTTCGGTGAGCGCTCTGGCCGAGACGTGGGGCGCGCGTTCGGAGCGTTTGCGCGCGACTCGGATTTGCGCGCCCGCCGCGCCGCTCACCGAAATACCTTCCGGAATCGGCACGAGGCCCGACAACGCCGCGAGGTCGAGCCGCGCGACGTCGACCGATGCTTCGCCGGTGATGCCCGCCCAGGCCTCGGGCAGGAGCGCTCGGCCGCCGAGCTCGCCGCTCGCGACGAGACGCAGATCGCCGACGCCAGCGAGGATCGCACCGGCCGTGACGTCGAGGCGTGAAGACTCCAGGGTCGCGTGCCCGGCGACGGTCACACCGGCGAGAGGCCCGAAAGCGACATTGGTGAGCTCCGCGCGCACGCGCCCGCGTTCGACGTCCCGGGCGACCACGAGCTCCGCGTCCAGATCGAGCTTGCCCGCGAGCGCGTGCTCGAGCCCGGCGAGCTGGCCGAGCGCAGCCAGATCGAGCGCCTCGCTGCGGGCATCGACTTCGAGCGCTCGCGGGCTCGCGCGGAAGGAGCCGCTCAGTCGACCGCCCGCTCCGGCCAGCACGAGGTCTCGAATCGAGACCTCTTCCGGAGAAAACACGACGCGTGCGGCGCTCCCCGACAGACGCGTGCGGTCGCGGCGCAGATCGAGCTCGGGCCGTTCGAGCGTGGCGGTCTCGTCGCGCAGCACGAGCGCGGTGCGCGCGGTGAGCGTGCCCCCGGCGTCGTCGGCGAGAGAGACCTCGATCGAAGGAGCCGAGGCCGTGCCCGTCGCGTGCAGACGCACGCGCGACGCCCGCACTGGCCCCGCGCGCACGCCGCTCGCCGTGAGCGCCGCGTCGATCGGGAGCGCCTCGAGATTCTCGAGGCTGCCCCGCGCGCGGGCCGTCACGGCGCCGCGGCCGACGTGCACCGAGCCATGGGTGAAGCGCGCGACCTCCGCAGCGAGCTGTGCTTGGATCGTGCCGTCCTCGACCACGGCTTCGCCCGAGAGCGAGACACGGCCGGATAGCCCGCGAACGGGCGCGAGGCGCGGAACGCGCGACAGCTCCACGTCCTTTGCGGAAAGGCGCGCCGTCACCGCGCCGCCCGGCTTCGCCGTGAACTCCGCGTGCAGGGGAAACCCGGGCTCGGAAAGCAGCGCGCCGCCGACGAAGCTCCCGTCCTCGAAGCGCCCCGCCACGGTCACCGGTGGCAGCGCGACGCCCTCGACGACGTTCGGCGTCAGCTTCGCCGTGACGTCGACGGCGGCGCCCTGCGGAACGGACGACAATCCGACGTGCGCGACGACGTCGAGCTCCGTCGCGGGCGCGCCGGGGAGGAGACTCTTCACGTTCACGCGGCGCCCATGCACCTCGAGCTCGGCCGACGGCGCCTTCGACACCGTCACCGGACCCGTGACGAGCACGACGCCGCCCCCTACGTCGAGCCGCCCGTTCGCGGTGAGGTTCGGCGGCTCGCCGGACACCTCGAGGTGCGCCGAGCCGGCATCGAGCAACGGGTAGGCGGGCCACAGCGCGCGCACCGCGTCGGGCTCGGCGTGCGGCACCTCGACCGTGACCGCGACTCGTTGATCTTCGACGCGCACGGCGCCTTGGAGCGCGACGTCTCCGAGGCGGCCCTCGAACCCGACGTTCACGAACTCGGGAGCCCGCAGGCGCAGCTTGCCGATTCCCTGCGCCGGCTCGCTCGAGACGCCTCGGAGCGAGAGGCCGAAGCGGGGGAACGTGAGGTCCACGCCCTCAGCGCTCGCCCGCAGGCGTCCGCGCGCATCGGTGACTTCCGCGGCGAGCCCCGAGAACCCCGCGACGCGACCCTTTCCTTCCGCACGATCGATGAAGATGGAGGGCACGAGCACGCGCACCGGTCGCCCTCCCGCCTCTCCATCACTGGGTCGCGGGCGCGGCGTGAACGCGGGGGGGAGGCGGGGGCCCTGTCCTTTATACAAATCTGACGCTCCCGACAAAAAGAGGGGTGTATAT
>QGUH01000407.1 GCA_003242355.1 Pseudomonadota bacterium | reverse complement strand
GGTTGGGGCCCGGGCCGGCTCCCCCCGCGGGCATGGGGCGCATGGGCCGGGGAGCGCCCGGGGGGAGGGGCTTCTGGGGGGGTGCGGGAAGGCTCGAGACGTCGATGTCGCTGGGCATGGGTGCGAGAGCCGGAACCGGCCGCGCCGCGTCCCCGCGCGGCTTGCGAACCATATACCCCGGGGCCAGCGGGCCGGTGCAGGATCAATGTTCGGTCCAGCGCCTATCGTCGGCTGGCGACGGTGTGCACGGTCGTCGATGCGTGCGCAGAATGTGGGAGCAACGGTTCGCGTCCGCGACAGGACGAGGATGCTAGTCTCCGGAAACGCGTGGAACGAACCGTTCGCGAGATCGAGCCGCAACAGCGCGACGTGGACCCGGGGCGGCCGGCGACGGGGAGGACACGCTGTCGGAAATGCGGCCACGAATTCACCGCCGAAGGGCGCTTCTGTCCCTTCGACGGCGAGGCGCTCGTGAGCGCGGCGCAGTGGGGTCCGAGCGGCGATCCGCTGCTCGGCAAGCTGGTGGACGACCGCTACGAGATCGAGGCGATGATCGGCGAGGGCGGCATGGGGACCGTGTACCGCGCGCGCCACGTGCGGCTCGGAAAGAGCTTCGCCCTGAAGGCGCTGCGCGCCGATCTCGCTCTCGATCGCGAGGTCGGCGAGCGCTTCCTCCGCGAGGCGCGCACGGCGGCGAGCGTCGCCCATCCGCGCATCGTGCGCATCTCGGATTTCGGCGTACTGCCGAACGGGCGTCCCTACTTCGTGATGGAGTTGCTCGAGGGAGCGCCGCTCGGGGCGCTGCTTCGACGGCACGGGCCGTTGCCTCCCCGGCGTGCCGCCGAGATCGCGCGGCAAATCGCCGATGGCCTCGCAGCAGCACACGAGCGGGGTGTGGTGCACCGCGATCTCAAGCCCGACAACGTCCACGTGCATTCGAGCGAGCGGGGCGACGAAATCAAGATCGTGGACTTCGGCCTTGCCACGGCGATCGGGGGCGCGCGCATCACGCGCCACGGTGTCGTGTTCGGAACGCCGCATTACATGAGCCCGGAGCAAGGCTCCGGCGAGCCCCTCGACGGTCGCACGGACGTGTACGCGCTCGGCGTGGTGCTCTTCGAAATGCTCACGGGGCGGCTGCCCTTCGACGCCGACACGTCTGCGGCACTGCTCGCCCAGCATGCCAATGCAGCGCCTCGCCCCCCGAGCGTCGTGTTGGGCGTGCCGGGCGCTTTGGGAGAGCTCGACGCGGTGGTCGTCCGCTGTCTCGCGAAGAATCCGGCCGAGCGCTACTTCTCGATGCGCGACGTCTCCAGGGCACTGACGGCTTGGCTCGGAACCCAGACGGAGCCGGAAGCCGCGCCCCCATCGGCGCCGGCAAGCGAGCCATCGCCGACGTCGGCGCGCGTTTCGGACCCGGTGCCGAGCTCGCCGCGCTTTCCGCTTTGGGCGGTGGGCATTGGCGTCGGTGCGCTGACCGCGCTCACTGGAATCTTCGTGGCTCGCTTTCTTTCGAATCGTGACGCCGGCGTTGGGGATCCCCAAACGCGCCGTTCCGAGCCTGGGCGCGCGGCGGCCGTCGTCGCTTCCTCGCAAGGCGGGATGCTCGCCGCACCCGAGCCTTCGGTGCTGCCGCCCTCCCCGAAGCCGAGCGCTCCCACGCCCGAGTCTCGAGCGGAAAAGACGTCGGCACGCGAGGTGACCAAGAGGAACTTGCCGCGGCGCGAAACCGCTCCGCGCGCTCCTGCGGCGAGCACCCGTGTGCCCGCCGCGCGGCAGCGGCCGCGCTCCGCCATTCGCGACGAGCTCGTGGACCCGTGGTCGCGCTGATCGAGAAGGGCATCGCACGCTGCGTGGGCGGTTCGGACTGGCTTGGGCCCGTGCCCCCGAAGCGTGGAGAGACGGACGCCGAGCTCGGGGCGATGGGTCGCGCTTCTCGCTTGACACCCAACGCTCCTGCCGAAACGCTTCGGGGGTTCGGGTGATGTACAAGGGCATGCTCGAAAAAGATCGGCGGTGATCTGAGGTGGCAAAGAAGCATCTTCTGCTCGTCGACGCGGACCCGCGCAGCGTGCGCGTGCTCGAGGTCAGCCTGAAAAACGCTGGATACAACGTCACCACGGCGCCCGACGGCCAGGATGCGCTGACCAAGATCCAGGTCTCCGCTCCCGACCTGATCCTGACCGACACGCGCCTGCCGCGGCTCGATGGATTCGAGCTCGTGCGCAAGATGAAGGAGCACCCGGAGCACTCGGCCATCCCGGTGGTGTTCCTCACCAGTCAACGCTCGATCGAAGACAAGATCCGCGGTCTCGAGCTGGGGGTGGAGGATTACCTCACCAAACCCATCTTCGTGCGCGAGCTCATCGCGCGCGTGAACCTCCTGCTCGCGCGCCGCACGCACGACCGGCTCGCCACGCATTCTCCGACCAGCCGCCGAACACGCTTGAGCGGCTCGCTGGAGGACATGGGCGTCGTCGATCTCCTGCAGACTTTCGAGATCAGCAGAAAGAGCGGCATCCTGCGCATCAACGCGGGCCGCCGGGAAGTGCGGGTCTACTTCCGAGACGGCAAGGTGGTCGACGCGGAGCTCGGAAGGCTGCGCGGTGAAGAGGCGGTGTATCGGGCGCTCATCCTCACGGAAGGCACGTTCGAGGTGGAGTTCCGGCCCGTCGACAACGAAGACATCATCCCGACGACGACGCAGGGCCTGTTGATGGAGGGCATGCGCCGTGTCGACGAATGGGGGCGCTTGCAAGAGCAGTTGCCGCCTCTCACCACGGTGTTCGAGGTGGACCACCAGGCGCTCGTCGAGCGCTTGAGCGAGATCCCCGACGAGCTCAACGGGATTCTGCGTTTGTTCGACGGGCGTCGGAGCTTGAACGACGTGATCGACGAATCGCCGTTCGAGGATCTGTCGACGCTGTTCACGATCTCGAAGCTGTACTTCGAGGGGCTTTTGGTGATGTCGAGCCGCGAGCCGTCTTCCGTGGATGCGGCAGGGTTCTCCTCGGACGTCGTCGTGCCGAGCATCGACACCGAGAGCTCGGATCATGCCGAGGCGATGCTCGAGCCGCAGGTGCCGGCGCTCGATTCGACGCCTCCCGCTTCTCCGCGCCCCTCGCAGTCGTGGCGTCCACCGGCGCCGTACATCGAGCCGCTCGCCCTGCCGGGGGAGGCGGTGGCGCTGCGCATGCTCAACCAGCTCACGGCCCGATCGGCAGGTCAGGAAGACGAAGGTTCCCCTCCGCGTCCGGCCGATGCGCACGTGACGGCGCCTGCCCCCGGGCAGGAGGGCTCGGCGCTTCGCGCCCAGGCGATGCCCGTGCCTCCGAACGCCGCGCCCATGGTCGAGGTTGGCCGCGGCGAAGGCCCGCCTCCACTTACCGCCGCTGCTGGGCCCGCTCCGTCGCGCGAGACGATCCGCGGGCTGGTCGAGGCCAAGGTCATTCCCTTTCGCGTGGTCGGCCGCGAAGAGGGTCACGAGTCGGCGCCATTCGGCGTGCCCGGTTCGGGCGATCGCGCTCCTGGGCCACCTCCGCTGCGCGAGCCGCGGCCCCGGGACGTGCCCACGAGCCGCAATCTTCCGGAGCCCGACGCGTGGGCAGGGCCGTACGAGGCCCGGTCCGGGCGCAAGCTGCCGGGAGGCGTCATCGCCCAGCCGGTGATTTCGGTCGGTCTCCCGGGCGAGGACACGCCCGCGAGCGGTCCGAGCGCCGCGCCGGCGTCGAGCGCTGCGGTCCCCGTTTCGGATGTGGGCTCGACGTCGAGCGCCGCTCCGGAGTCGGCGCCCTCGGCTTCACCTGCGAACGGGTCGGCCGTGTCGCCCCGGAGCTCCGTGGCGCAGCCGCCGAGCTCTGCCGAGGCCGCGCCGAATGCGCCCGCTGCAAGCTCGGCGAGCGCTGCGGGCGCGAGCACGACGTCGGAACCGGCCGCTGCCGAGGCCGCGTCCAGTGCGCCAGCCTCGAGCCCAGCGAGCGGCGCAGCCCGGAGCGCTCCGTCGGAATCGGCCGGTGGGGCCGGCGAGAGCCCGGCGTCGCTCGGGGACGGCGACGAGCTGGGTCACGCCTTCTTCGCGCAGCACGACGAGTCGTCGGCGCTCGCTGCGTCGGCCGCTTCGATCGCCGCAGACGACGTGCTGGAGGACGACGAGCCGCGCATTCGTATTCGGACTCCCGAGCAGGAGGCGCGCCGCTCGCGATTCATCAAGGTCGTTGCCGGCGTGATCGGGGCAACGCTCGTGGTCTCGCTGATT
This sequence comes from Pseudomonadota bacterium, assembly GCA_003242355.1. Classification (GTDB taxonomy): domain Bacteria; phylum Myxococcota_A; class Polyangia; order Polyangiales; family Polyangiaceae; genus PMG-095. The sequence continues at coordinate 522 of QGUH01000407.1, read as the reverse complement.
GGCGTTCTGATCGCGAACGTTACTTCGGCTCCGGAGCGGGTGGAGACCCCAGAAATGCGCGCCAAGACGACACCGCCGCCCGAGCCGCTCGGGGCGGTCCCGGAGCAGGCGCCGGAGGCGGTGCTTCCGGTTCCAGCGCCGCCGCTCGAGCCCACTCCCGCGGGCCCGTCGCAACCCGAGTCTTTGCCGTCGAGCGCGTCCACCGCCGACGTCAAACGTTCGGAGCAGGCGCGCCGAGACCCCGGAGCGGCCACCGAGCTTCCCGCTCGCCGAAAAGAGAAGCCCGCCACCCCGCCACCCCTCGACGAGCTTCCGGCCCGCCCGCCAACGGCCGCATTCCCCCCGCTCTGAGGCGTCCCTTCCCGCCGCCCGCTCTGAGGCGTCCTTCCCGCGAGCGAAGCGAGCCCGCGATGAGCGGAGCGAATCGCGTCGGGGTGCTCGAGGGGCGGTGAGCCCCTCGAGGAGGACTCCGGTTGGGGGCGGGTGGGCGAGACATCAGAAGCCGAGCCCCTCGAGGAGGAC
>QGUH01000406.1 GCA_003242355.1 Pseudomonadota bacterium | reverse complement strand
TTTAAACACAAGCGCCGCCCCCTCCCCTTTCTGGGTGTGCGCCCCACTGTCCCCGTTGCGCGGGGGGGTGGGTGGGGGGCTCCGGCCGGGGCAGTGCCCGGCGGGGTGCTTGGGAGCTCGCGTGCCAAGGGCTCCGGCGCCACGCCCGGGAAGTCGAGCGCGAGCGGATCGGGGCTCGGACGGCGCACGGCGACGGGCCGCGGCACGAGCGCGCCGAGCCGCGCCGCGCGCGACAGCGAGTGGATCACGGCCGACACGTCGATGGGTCGCCCGCGGGCGCTCTTGAGCCCCGGACGCAGCCGCACGCGTGAGCCTTCGGCCGTTGCTTCCGGCAAGCCTGCAGCGAGCGCGGGGTACGGACGCCCCAACGCGTCGAGCGCGTACAGCGGATCGCAGATGGCGGCGGCGAACAACGCGGCGACCGGGTCGTCGAGCGCGTGGGGATCGAGGCGATCGAGCGCCCACGGCACCATCAGCGTGAGCGTCCCGCCATACGGCGTTCTGCCGAGCGCTCGGGCGCTCGCGGCCACGGCAAGGGTGGCGAGCAGAGCGCGCCGTCGCACGCGGAGCGCTCCCGATGCGCTCATTGGAGCACCCAAAGGCCCGCGCCCGTAGCCGCCACGATGGGAGAGAGACCGCCCTTCGGCGGACACACGGCGAGCGCGCGAACGCCGGACGGAGCGGGGATGCGCGCGGCCTCCTCCACGCGCCCCTCGCGCGACAAGCTGCGCACGAGCACGAAATCGAGCGCAGGATCGAGGTCCGGCGCCGTCGAGACGAGCTCGGCGAGGCCATCGCCGTCGAGATCGCCGAGCGCGAGCTGGGCGCCGACGGGATCGTCGATTGCGACGCGCTGGTCGCCCAACGCGAGCTCGAGGCGCGCATCGCGCGAGCGCCGCGCGGCCGTCACTTCGAGCACGCGGCCGTCCCGTTCGACGAGCCGCGCCGAAGCGACCGCGTCCAAAACCTCGGGCTCCGGGTCCGGGAGGCGCGCCGCAGTGCAGTCCACGCGCGGTCCGACGAGACCGATGCCGGACACGCGCGCGCAGGTTCCGGGACCCCAGGGCAGACGATCGGGGAATCGCCGGCGCACGCGCAGGTCGGCGTCGAGCTCGAGCGCGTCCGCCCGATCGGTGATGCCCACCGTGAGCCCGCCGGCAGAGCCGACCTCGACGGTGGCGATGGGCTCGCGCAACGGGCTTGCCGCGAGCGGGGACAGCTCGCTCCATGGTACCTCGCGCTCGGCGACGAAACTTCCGCGCACGATGCGCCCGACGCGCACGCGACGGCGCCCCACGAGGGCGAGCTCCGGCGAGCCGTCGGCGTTGACGTCGCCGCAGGCCAGCGCGACGACGGGCTCGTCCAGCGGCGAAGTCTCGTGCACCTTCGAGACGACGAGGGGAACGCGCGGCAGATAGCTTCGGATCTCGGTGTCGAGCGGCCGGGCCGCGAACGCGTGCGCACGCACACCCGGCTCGGTTTTCCGGAACCGGTCCCAGAACCGGAACTTGCCTGCGACGAGATCGGCGCTCACCGAAAAGCGATCGCGCTCGAGCGTGCCGCGGAGCAGGACGACTTCCGCGTCGCTGCCGGCCAGGCTGCGGGCCCGGGCCTGCGGCACGATTCCGGGCAGCGCGCGGCTCGTCGGGCCGAGCTCCCCCGCGACGAGCGTCGCGAGCCGCGTTGCGAGCTCGTCGAGCGCGGGAGCGCCGCTGCCGCTCTGCAGGGTGATCGTCGCTACGAGCCGCGGGCCCTGCGCGGGCGGCAGCGCGCGGGCGAGCTCACAGGCGATCTGGCCGAGCGCCGTCGGGTGCCGACGTGCGCACACCTCGGACGCCGGGCCGTTCGGCGGCGGCGCATCCGAAGCGGCCGCTGGCCGCGCGCCGAGCCACGTGACCGCGGCGATCAGCGTCCCTGCGACGACACGGAGCACACGCGCACCCTACCGGATCTTGCGGGCGGCGCCACGGCTGCGTGTGCCGCGCTTGGCGCAGGCGAGGCGGCCGCAGCCTACCCATCGGCAATGAGCTCGTTGACGGAGTTTCGGCGAACGCGCGAGCTGTGATAATCGAGAGTGGCTTGGTCTTCAGCCTCGCTCGTGCTTCGGCCGCCGCGCTGATCGGAGGCCTCCTGTGGGTGAGTGTGCCCACGAACGCCTACGCGCAATGCGTCGACGAGGCTCTGCGCGAGCAGCTCATCGGTCAGCGCGCCTACCGCGGCGTGGTGCCCCGACTGTTCCGAAAGGCGCTCCGGCACGAGCTCTCCGCCATGGGGGGCTGGTACGCCGGGGATCTGGCCGACGGGGCGCCCATGTATGGTGGGGCCTACACGTTCCACTTCACCGAGGACCTGGGCCTCGAGGCCGGCTACTTCCGCACGCAACAGTCGTTCGAGCTGCTCGAGGCGCTGCACGACCAGGGGTACGTCGACATCGTCGAGGCCGAGCGGAATCCCGTGCAGTTTTTCCTCGGGCACCTCGTGTGGTCCCTCGCGTACGGCAAAGTCCGCTGGCTCGGGGGAGCGATCGGCCGTTTCGACTTCTACCTCTCGCTCGGAGGCGGCGCGACCGTGGAGCCGGGCGACCTCGGCCTGACCGGGTCCGCAGGGTTCGGGATGAAGTTCTACCTCGCCGAGTGGCTTGCGCTCAGGCTCGATGTCCGAGACCATATCCGCGAGCAGAAGCGAGTTCAGCTCGGGGTGGAGAAGATCGTGAACGACGTCTCCGCCATGGGAGGGCTCAGCGTCTTCGTCCCGTTTTCGAATTGAGAATCGTCCCCATGCACAAGCTCGTCTTGCTACGTCACGGTCAGAGTCAGTGGAACCAGGAGAACCGCTTCACCGGTTGGGTGGACGTCCCGCTGAGCCCACTCGGCGTCGAGGAAGCGCGTGAAGCCGCGCGGCTCATCCGGGACGCCGGACTCGGCTTCGACGTGGCGTACACGTCCGTGCTCAAGCGCGCGATCAAAACGCTCTGGATCGTGCTCGAGGAGCTCGATCTCATGTGGATTCCGGTCGTCCGTTCGTGGCGAGCGAACGAGCGCATGTACGGCGCGCTCCAGGGGCTCAACAAGGCCGAAACGGCCGCGCGGCACGGAGAAGAGCAGGTGAAGATCTGGCGGCGCAGCTACGACGTCCCGCCGCCACCGCTCGACGAGAGCCACGAATACTGGCCGGGTAAGGACCCGCGCTATGCCCGCGTTCCGCGTGAGGAGCTGCCGCGTACGGAGTGCCTGAAGGACACCGTCCGCCGCTTTCTCCCGCTGTGGGAGTCGGACATTGCTCCCGCGATTCGGCGGGGCGAGCGCGTGCTCATCGCGGCGCACGGCAACAGCCTGCGTGCGCTCGTGAAGCACCTCGACGGGATCAGTGACGAGGACATCGTCGAGCTGAACATCCCGACCGGGATTCCGCTCGTGTACGAGCTCGACGACGCGCTCCGGCCGATTCGACCGCGCTACTACCTGGGCGACCCGGAGCGCGCCGAGCAAGCGGCGAAGGCCGTTGCCGCGCAGGGGGCACGCGCGGGGTGATCATGCGGGGGCGCGGCGCCTGGGCGGCCCTCACCGTCGTGTCGATCGCGCTCTCGGTGGGAGCGCAACCGGCACGGCCGACCTCGAAGGCCGCCCCTCCGCCCCCCGCGAAAGAAGCGCCCGCTGTTCCGGCCGCCGAACCGCCGAACGCGGGTCCCGGCGACGAGCCGCCCGCGGCGGCGACCTCGCCGGGAGCGGATGCCCCGCCGTCCTCGGATCTCGGGGAGGCGCCCCGCCCGGTGGAGAGCGCCGAAGGCAAACTTTCCCCCCTCACTCCGCGCCCCGACGAGCTGCCGCTCGCTCCCAAGCCTCCGCCGTCGTCGGAGCTCGAGCGGCTGCTGACGGACATCGCCGCGCTACGTGGGCGCGTCGCGGCGCTCACGACGACGCTGTTCAAGAGCCGGCTGCGCGTGATCGTGGAGACGCGCGGGGACTCGGCGCGGCTCGACGGGCTCTCGGTGACGCTCGACGACGGCGTGGTGTTCGCGGCGCCGCCGCGGTTCGACGCGGCCGACGAGCGCGTGGTGTACGAGCACGCGGTCGCTCCGGGAGAGCACGTGCTCGGTCTCGACGCGGAGCTCTACGACGTGCGCGGGCAGCGCTACCGGTCGTGGCAGAACGCGCGTTTCGTCGTGTCGGTGCCCGAGAGCCGGTTGCTCGAAGCGCACTTCGTCATCCGCGACGACTCGGAGATGGCCGTGGATTTCCCGGACGGCGAGGACGGCGAATACGACGTGCGCATCGAGCTCCGGGCCAGGGTTGCGGAATGAGGGCGGTGCGCCGCGCAGGCACGCTCGCGGCGCTGGTCGCCGTCACGATTCTGGGGGCGCCCGCGTTCGCCGAGGAGGCAGAGGCTCCCGCTTCCGAAGAGGCCGCTACTCCCGATTCCGAAGCGGCGAAGGCTTCCGTTTCCGAAGCGCCGAAGGCTCCCGCTAGCGAAGACGCGACGCGATCGTCGGCGATGCGGGCGCTCGAGCAAGCGCTGGCCAACCGAAAGCTCGCGACGCGCGAGCCGCTCAGCAGCGAGCGGTTGCGGCGCGAGCTCGCGGCCATCGAAGCCAAGCTCGATCTGGGTCGTCGCGACGAGGCCATCGGCGATCTCGTCTACCTCGTCGAATCGCCGCGCTTCGATGCCTTCGCGCAACCGCCGGAGGGGCGCGCGCCGGTTTTCTTTTCCTGCGCTGCTTTGGTCCGGGCCGGCCCCTAGGAAGCGCGGCGGGGGGTCCCCGCCCATTTCCCCGTGGGGAGCCGACCGCAAGTCCCGG
>QGUH01000405.1 GCA_003242355.1 Pseudomonadota bacterium | reverse complement strand
CCGGCACCGCCGGTGACCGAGCAGCAGGAACGACCCGCCCCGGTCGAGCCCATCGCCCCCGCGAAGCCTGCACCGCGTGCACCCGCCGTAGCTTCCGCGGCCGACTCGCTCGCGCTCGAGCTCGCGGCGATCGATCGCGCGCGCACCGCGCTGAGCCGCGGTGATGCCGCGCTCGCGCTGCGCCTGCTCGACGACTACGCGGCGCGCTTCGGCAAGGGGAGTTTGAACAGCGAAGCCACGGTGCTGCGCATCGAGGCGCTCACGCGAAAGGGTGACCGCGACGCAGCGGTGCGCCTCGGCACCCGGTTCCTCGCGGACCCCAAGAGCGGGCCGTACGCACGGCGCGTTCGCTCGTTGCTCCGCGACACCGAGACCGGCAAAACCCCGGCTCCTTGAGCCTGGTACGGGCTTCTTCGTCGAGGAAGACCAACCCGAGCGTCCTCGCGTCGCCTCCTGGTCGTCTTGCTCGCGACGGCGCCGTTGTCGCCGTGAGCACGATGCCCGCAGGCACGGCGTCCCCGAGCGCGACGCACACGAACGCGATTCGGCGCGACAGCACGGGGCGGAAGCCGCTTCCCCGACTGGAATCAATCGCCGTCGTGCTCGACGTGTCGGCTCAGGGCGAGACGACCAGCTCGCCCATCATGCCGGCTTCGGCATGATCGAGGATGTGGCAATGGAACATCCAGATGCCGGGGCGGTTGTCGTACGTGACGGCGAGATCGACGACGGAGAGCGGCGGCACCTCGATGGTGTCCTTGAGCTTTAGCGGGCGCACCGGAACGCCATTCGCATCGAGCTCCTGGAAAACGAAGCCGTGCAGGTGGAAGGGATGGGAGAAGCCGCTCTCGCTCATGACGCGAAGCACCTGCGTCTCGCCCACGCGCGCGTGCAGCGGCTCCGATTGCCCGTACGGGATCCCGTTGATCCCCATCTCCACGACGCCGTCCCTCTCGCCCATGGTGAGCCCGATCTCCACCACAGTGGCGCCGGTTGCGTCGATGGGAGCGAGGGGACGCGTCAGATCCGGCAAGGGCGGCGAGCTTCCGACGCCCACGAACTCCATCTCGAGCAGCGTGATCAGCTCCGACTGAGGAAGCGAGTTGCCGCGAGCGACGGGAAGCGCGCGCAGCTCGAGCGTCGTTCCCGGCTCTCCCCGCGGCTCGACGAGGAGATCGAGCCGTTCCCCGGGAACCATCAGCGGTTCGGCCACCTCGATGGGCGATTCGATCCTGCCGTGATCGCTGCCAATCTGGATGAACGTGTGCCCGGGCAAGCTCAGGCGGAAGTAGCGCGAGCGAGCACTGTTCACGATGCGCCAGCGCTGACGGCGACCGCTCAACGCTTCGAGCCGCGGCTTCATTCGACCATTGACGAGCACGACGTTCCCGTCGCGCCCGGCAGCGACCGTTTCGCGATCGTTCGGGTGACGATAGAGGGCACCGTTCTGATCGAGACTGATGTCCGACAGAACGAGCACGACCTCGTCCCCCAGCTCGGGCTCGTCGGGATCCTCGACCAACAGGGGACCGTAGAGCCCGGCGCCGATGGTCTCGAGCGAGTAATGGTGCGGGTGGTACCAGAACAGAGACGCGTCGAGCGCGTCGAACTCGTAGACGAAACCGGCGCCAGGCTGCACGAGCAGCGGGCCGTGATGCGGCACGCCATCCATGTCGTTGGGCACGCGCATGCCGTGCCAATGCACCGTGGTCGGAAGGCTCATGCCGTTCTCGAACTCGATCCGAATGCGGTCCCCGCGTTTCGCGCGGATCAGCGGTCCCGGCAGACTGCCCGAATAGGCCAACACGTCGGTTTCGATGCCCGGCAGGATCTCGACGGACGCCGGCGCGGCGCGAAGCTTCACGGACGTGACGTTCGGGTGGGGATCGAGATCGACGGCTTCGACGAGGCGCAGATGCTTGCCGGGATCGAAACGCGTTTCGTCCGACGACTCCGGGCCGCACGCGAGCACCCCCAGCATTCCCACGAGGATCGAGCACGAACGCGCCATCGCCATGCTTGCGCGCGGCTGCAATGCGCATGCCTCGTGTTTCGAGTACGTATCTCGGCACCAATCGCCGTCAAGCAGCGCCGTCTCCGCAAATCGCGTCTCCACTCCCAGGGGTGAGGCGCAAGCTTTGCGCGAGCGCCGCGAAGATTCGGCGTCGCACCGCGATACTCGAGTGACCCGTCGGTGCAACTTTCGAGCTCTCACGAACTCGCGCGAAACGCTTCGAGGAGCTCGCCGAAGCACGACAGTCGTCAGTCCGACTGGAGGCGGATGTGCTCCCGGCGCACCTAGAACGCCGATCGGTTCGACCGATCGGCGTTCTAGCCTCGTTTCGTAGGGGCGGCACGCGCCGCCCTCCCCGCGGAAGTGAATTTGAGTGACTTTCGGCGGGGCCCATCCCCACGCGGGCACTCCGTCCGACGCTGTTTTCCGCGTATTTCGGCGCGTTCCGAACCGTTCGTCACTCTAGCCAGCAACCGCGGTAGCGGCAGCGCCTCCAGGGAATTCGTTCGGTGATTCGAAGGCGGCTCCGCTCGCTCGAGACGCAACGAACACGGCGCTCCGAGCGCACTTGCTCCGCGTCGCAGCCCCAAGTGGGCTACCAAACGCGCCACCTCGGCAACGAGCGATCGCACTGCGGCTCCAACCGTCGCCGTGTTCGCCGGTCGTGGAGCGCGGACGTGTTGCTCGTGCTCTTCCGGGAGAAGCGTCGAAGCGCCTTCGCTCCCCGCCGTCGGGCGCTGCATTCGCCATCGAGCTCGGCCGATGTGAGTGAGACGTCCTCGAAGCACCTTCGCTGCCCGCCGTCAGCGTTGCGTTCGACGTCGAGCTCGGCCCGTGCAGGTGAAAAGCCTTCGAAGCGCCTTCGTCTCCGGTGGTGAGATCGGAGCGAACAAAATGAGTCGGCCGCCGCCAACCTGCCGTTCGAACGGCGGATCGGCGACGGCCGGTGCGTTCTCGCTCTTTTGAAGATCCGTCCGCGGTGCGCGTCGGCGCCGCTTTCGCGACGCCCTTCGCGTCGTTCGCGTTGATCAGAGCGTCTTCAGGTATTCGACCAGATCGCGCTTTTCACGCCTGTCGAGGCCGAGGTCGAGACAGTCGTCGTAATGCTCGACCACGTCGCGCAAGGTTTTCGCGCTCCCGTCGTGGAAGTAGGGCGGGTGCTGCCAGAGGGCGCGCAGCGGCGTCGTGCGATAGAGGCCGGTCGCGCTACGCGAGGCGTACTCGGGATCCATGCAGGTCTCGCGCGGCCGGTGCAGGGTGTGATTGGCGTCGGTCAGCAGCTTGCCTTCGTGACAGCTCGAGCAGCGCCCTTTACCGCGGAACACCCTTTCACCCCGCTCCGCCCTCTCGGCATCGAAGCTGCCGGGCGGCGGCTCGGGGGCCTCCAAGCTCAGCTGATAGGCGAGCAGGGCCGGCAGCTTCGGCGTGACCCGATCCGGAAAGTGGAAGCGTTTGACGCCAATCCGTGGGTCGACGAACGTCCCCTGGCCGCCCATCTGCGTGACGGCGACGTAGGAGTTCCAGTACGAGATCGGGCCGTCACCGGTGTACGTCTCGAGCAGCACGCCCGCGAGCCCGAAGGCGGGCGGGATGAGCACGGGCCCATTGATGCCGTCGATGTTGAAGCGAGGATCGTAGTATCCCGCCTCCCACGACGAGTACACGGCGCGCTGCTCGGGCTCCAGCTCGGGGGACAAGGCGATGATCGCGCCGGGGTTCAAGTCGCGGTTGGGATAGCCGTCGAGGCGCTTCCCGATGCCCGGCATCACGGAGTCGTCGACGGTCGAGTGGCAGAGCGCGCAGGTGATGCCCACGCTCTCGAGCTTGCCGTTTTCGACTTTGCCGACGATGCCGACCACGGCGTTGAGCCCGATCAGCGCCACCGTGGTGTCCGGGCTCGTAAGATCGGCCGTTTCGAGGATCCCGGGAGGCAACGCCTCGGAATCGACTTTCAAACCGACGGCGAGCGCCAGCTCGGGGCTGACCCTTTTCGCAATCACCTTGTGCATGCGAAGCTCGTCCGTCCAGAACTGCTCGTCGCCGAAGGTGTCGTAGCGGAAGATCTTCTTGCCCTTCGCCACGAGCCTCGGCGGCAGCGCGTCGCCGAAGCGCTCGTGCGAGTGCTTGTGCGGTGGCTTGCGTCCTTTGCCCCAGTGAAGGTCCTCTTTCACCTCGTCTTCGTGCTCGGGGAAGCCGACGTCCTCTGCGCCCGCGCACGCAGCGGTGCCCAAAACGACGGCCAGTGCAATCGGTAGCTGTTTCGTTCGCATGGGGGCCTCTTCGGGAAAGGGGTCCGATGTCTCAGCAGCCGACATGCCAGGCGAGACTCGGACGTTTCGCCGACGACGCGAACGAGACGACCGAAACGCGTCCGCGCGACGCGCTAAAGTCAACGCTCGGCTCTCGCAACGGCGAAAGCCGAAGGCGCGCACGGAACGATGGGGCCCCGATTACGAGCCGATGTCCGCGTTTAGGACGACAAAGAACACGAGGCACATCGCGGCGCTCGCGTCACGCGGGCGCGCCCGCAAGCGCCCCGCGCCGAAACCCCTTTCGGCACGCCATCTCGCGATCGGGGCGGGCTCTCTTCGCGCCCGCGCCCCGATCGCGGAGCTTGCGCCGAAAGGGATGGCCGAGACCGAACCGCACGGCGCGCTCAAGGCGCGCTCGCGGCGGGCGCTGCCGAGCCCGCGGGTGCGGCGGCAGCCGACGCGGCGCCTTCCGGAGCGTTCGACGGAGCAGGGCCAAAGCTGCGCACGATCTCGCGAAGCCCGCGCACGACG
>QGUH01000404.1 GCA_003242355.1 Pseudomonadota bacterium | reverse complement strand
AGCCGAGTGCCCCCGTGGCGCCCGTCGAGCCCACTTCGGTGGGAAGGAACGGCGCGCATCGCCTCTGCGAAATGGTGCCGGGGACGCCGATCCTCCGTCGTGCGGGCCGGGGTTCCAGGGCTGCGCTCGCTCACCACCGCCGCAGTCGCGCTCATCGCCGCCATCGGCTCGGGGTGCGGTAGCAAAGGCGCGGTCTCCTTGAGCGCGCGCGTGGAGGCCATCGAGCTCACGGTGAGCGAAGGGCCGTTCGGCGCCTCGCTCGACGGTTCCTTCGACCTGGTTCTCGACCTCGGCGAAGCGGCGCCCGGGGCCACCACCGTCACGCTCGGCAGCTTCGGCGTTCGGAGCGCGGCCGGGTCGGTGGTCGACACGCTGTCGCTCGAGGCGAAGCCGAGCTTTCCTCTCGAGCTTTCTCCGGGGGATTCGGTTCGCGTCGAGCTCGGTATCGCCGAGCCGCCCTTGCTCGACGAGGCCGAAGCAATGCTCGTTTGCTCGGGAGACGTCTGGATTTCCGGCAGCGTCTCCGATACCTCGAACGCCGATCGCCCCACACCGGTGGCGAGCGGCCGCTTCTCCGCGACGTGTCCGTGAACGACGACCAAGAGACGAAGCGCTCGCGCAAGTTCGAAACGTGGAGCGGTATCGAGCTCCCGGCGGTGCTGGGGCCGGACGACGTGTCGATCGATCCAGCCCGAGATCTCGGCGAGCCCGGCGCGTTTCCTTTCACGCGCGGCCCTTACGCGAGCATGTACCGCGGCAAGCCGTGGACGATGCGCATGTTCGCCGGTTTCGGGACTCCGGAGGACACGAACCGGCGCTTCCGCTTTTTGCTCGAGCAGGGGCAGACGGGCCTTTCGACCGCCTTCGATTTCCCCACGCTGATGGGATACGACTCCGATTCGCCGCGGGCGCGCGGCGAAGTGGGGGTGTGCGGCGTCGCCGTCGATAGCTTGCGCGACTTCGAGACGCTCTTCGACGGCATTCCGCTCGAGCGCGTCACCACGTCGATGACGATCAACGGGCCGGCGCTGGTGCTCCTCGCGTTCTACGTCGCGCTCGCCGACGTGCGGGGCATCCCGCGCGCCGCGCTCGGCGGCACGCTCCAGAACGATTGCCTCAAGGAGTTCATCGCGCAGCACGCCTGGCTCGTGCCGCCCCGGCCGGCGCTGCGCATGGTCACCGATACGATCGAGTTCTGCTCGCGCGAGATGCCGCGCTACCACCCGGTCTCGATCAGCGGCTACCACATACGCGAAGCCGGCGCGACGGCCGCCGAGGAGCTCGCGTTCACGCTCGCGAATGGGCTGACGTACGTCGATGCGTGCCTCGATCGCGGGCTTTCGGTGGACGATTTCGCTCCGCGCCTCAGCTTCTTCTTCGACGTTCACAACGACTTCTTCGAAGAGATCGCGAAGTTTCGGGCGGCGCGGCGGCTCTGGGCGCGCCTCGTGCGCGAGCGCTACTCGCCGCGGCTCGAGGCGAGCCTGCGCTTGCGCATGCACGCGCAGACGGCGGGGGTCTCGCTCACCGCGCAGCAGCCGTACAACAACATCGCCCGCGTCGCGCTCCAGGCGCTCGCTGCCGTGCTCGGCGGCACCCAGTCGCTGCACACGAACTCGCTCGACGAAACGTACGCGCTCCCCACGGAAGAAGCGGTGACGATCGCGCTCCGGACGCAGCAGATCATCCTGCACGAAACGGGCGTGGCGAACACCGTGGATCCGTTGGCTGGTTCGTACACCGTGGAGTGGCTCACGAATCGGCTCGAAGAGGAGGCGCGCGAGATTTTGCGCGCCATCGAGTCGATGGGCGGCATGGTCGCCGCGATCGAAAACGGCTATCCCCAGCGCCGTATCGCCAACAGCGCATACGAGCACGAGCGAAAGCTGGCGAGCGGCGAGCGGACCGTGGTCGGGGTCACGGCGTATCGCTCGGCGGAGCAGACCCGCATCCCGACGTTGCGCATCGATCCCGAAGTGGCGCGTCGAAAGATCCAAGGGCTCGCGGAGCTGAAAGCCCACCGCAGCGCAACCGCCGTCACGGCCGCGCTCGCCTACATGCGGCGCCCGGCGGCGCGGGGCGACAACCTCGTGCCCAGCGTCGTGGCCGCCGCGCGCGTGTACGCGACGGAGCAAGAAATCTGCGACGTGCTCCGCGACGTCTTCGGCTCCTACACCGATCCCGCCGAGCTCTGACGCCGCTCTGCACGGAGCGACTCCGCTCCTCGCCGAGCGCATGGCGAGCCCTTTACCCCGACCAAGTCACGCGCGCACCCGCACGGGGCGACCGCCAGTGCTCGTGAGCACGGCAATGAGCCCGGTGGCACCCGGCAAACGCCGCTGCAAGTGCGGGTACGAGGCTCAGTCTTCGAGGGCTTGGAGCACGCTGTCGATGACGTCTTGCGTGTCTTCGATGCCGACGGAGAGGCGGATCAGGGCGGGGTCGATCTCGAGGGCGCGGAGTTGCTCGTCGGAGAGCTCGAAGTAGCACATGATCGCGGGTTGCTCGATCAGCGTTTCGAGCCCGCCGAAGGAGGCAGCGATTTTCGCGATTCGACAGCGGTCGACCACGCGCGCAGCCTCCGCGCGGCCGCCGTTCACGACGAAGCTCACCATGCCGCCGCCGCCCTGCATTTGTGCATTGGCGATGGCGTACGACGGATGGCTCTCGAGCAGGGGATAGAAGACGCGTCGCACTTTGGGGTGCCCTTCGAGAGCGCGCGCGACGGCGAGCGCGGTGGCATTCTGGCGCTCGACACGGAGCCCGAGCGACTTCAGCCCGCGCACGATCAGGAACGCGGCGTGGGGATCGAGCACGGCGCCGAAGACACCGCGCGCTTCGCGGAGCAGCCCCACGAGGTGGCTCGGCCCGGCCACGACGCCGCCGAGCACGTCGTTGTGCCCCGAGAGGTACTTGGTCGCGCTGTGCACGACGAGATCGGCCCCGAGCGCGAGCGGGCGCGCATTGACGGGCGTGGCCAGCGTCGAATCGACGAGCACGCGGATACGCCCGCGAGCCCGCACGATTTGCGCGAGGCGATCGAGCTCCACGCAGTACAAGAACGGATTCGTGGGCGACTCGCTGATCACGAGACGCGTCGAGTCGCGGAGCGCGCGCTCCATCGCTCCGAGGTCGCCAGGAGGAACGACGGTGTGCTCCACGCCGAAGCGCGGCAAAAACTGCGTGACGAGCTGCCGAGTGCGCCGGTAGCAATCGCGGAACAGAACGACGTGATCGCCCGCCTTGAGCAGGGTGAAGAGCACCGACGTCGTCGCGGCCATGCCGCTGGAGAAAGCCACGGCATCGTCGGCGCCTTCGAGCTCCGCGACGCGCTGCTCGAGCTCGCGCACGGTCGGGTTGCCGTAGCGGCCGTACTCCTCGCGATGCGCATCCGGATCTTCTCCGCGCATGTAGCGCTCGAGCTCGGCCGTGTTCGCGAACGTGTAGGTTGCGGTCTGGGCGACCTCATGCGCGAGTGCGTGGTGCGGTCGCTCTCGAGGAGCGCCGGCGTGGACGGCATCGGTGGAGCTCGCGAAACGCCTCGGGGTGTTCGACATGCGGAAATGGCTCGGGCAACGAACGAAAGGCCGAGACTCTATGTCCCGACCGGGATATGGGCCAGTCCGACGCGTCTCGGTGCGTCGCTGACCCTGGGCCGCGCGCGGGGGCGCGCCCCCGTCGCGGGGGTCTGCGATTCGGCGCCATGCTGCAAAGCGGCAGCGACACCGGAAATCGACATATTTTCCAATAGTTCAGCCGGATTCGATCGGTTCCCGACTTGCCGCACCGGAAAATGCGGTAAAACGCCCCACGACGAAATTCGGATAGGGTCCCCACGGCGGAGCACGTTCGCGATGACTGAGATCACCTGGAAGCAAGCCCTGGCGGGGAAGATCCGCGAGGACTGGGCGCGCGAGATCGACATCTACGAGACGCAACTCGACCTTCGGAAGAAGGGGAAGATCGAGGAAAAGCTGTTCGCCGAGACGCGCTTGCGCCGTGGCGTGTATGGGCAGCGTTACGACAACGGCCAGCGGCACGACGGAGAGAAGTCCCAGAAGCTCGACTACCCGTCCGGTGAGCTGACCAAAGGGCCCGACACGATGTGGGACGCGCCGGGCATGCAGCGCATCAAGATCCCGATGGGGAAGTTGAGCGCCGAGCAGCTCGAGACGATCTGCGAGCTCGCCGAGGAGTACTCGGATCAAATCCTCCACGTCACGACCCGCCAGGACGTCCAGCTCCACTTCGTGCACATCGAGGACACCCCGGACATCATGCGGCGTCTGGCCGCCGTGGGGCTGACCACTCGTGAAGCGTGCGGCAACTCCGTGCGGAACGTCACGGCGTGCCCGCTGACCGGCGTCTGCCACGACGAGGCGTTCGACGTCACCCCGTACGCCAACGCCATGATGTTCTTCATGCTGGGGCACGAAGACACGCTCAACTTCGGGCGGAAGTTCAAGATTGCGTTCTCCGGCTGCAAGGACAACCCCTGCGCGCTCACCAACTTCCACGACGTCGGCTGCATCGCCACGACCCGGGTCATCAACGGCGAGGTCCGTCGCGGCTTCGAATACTACGTGGGCGGCGGGCTCGGTGCGGTCCCGTACGCGGCGCAGTTGCTCGACGAGTTCGTGACCGAGGAGGAGCTCCTGCCGCTCACGCAGGCGGTGGCGCGCGTGTTCGCGCGGCTCGGTGAGAAGGAGAATCGTTCGCGCGCGCGCTTCAAGTTCGTGGTGAAGAAGCTCGGGATGGAGGAGCTCAAACGCTGTGTCTTATCAACATCTCCAAGCCCAAGAG
>QGUH01000403.1 GCA_003242355.1 Pseudomonadota bacterium | reverse complement strand
TCGCCTACGGCGAGGGTCGCGCCGACCTCGACGGTCGGGAGCCGCTGACGCAGCAGCTGCTCCAGCGTGACGTCGGGCCGTTCACCCGTCTCGATGTCGTAGAAATGGGCGAGGTCTCCGGAGGTGGCGGTTCCGGGGAGCGGGAACTCGGCGAGCAAGGGCGGCCGCGGCGCGTGGCCCCCGCGCGAGAAGATCCGGTCGACCGGATCGCGCGACTCGCGATTGACCACGATGAACACGTGATCTCCTGGCAGCAGTTGTGTCGTGCCGCGGGGAGGAACGAGCTCCTTCCCGCGCGCGATGAGCGCGACCACGGCGCCCGGAGGCATCGCCAGCTCGCTCAGGTGTTTCGAGCACGCGCGCGAGTCGCTGCCCACGGGGTAGTCGACGATGTCGGCATCCACGTCGCGCAGCGACGTGATCTCGAGCGAGAGGGGCGCTTCGGGGGCCTCGGGTTCTTCTAGCCCGAGCAGGCGCACGACCCAGGGCAGGGAGGTTCCCTGGACCAGCGCCGAGAGCAGCACGACGAAAAAGACGACGTTGAACAGCAGCCCGCCCGACGGAATCCCGAAGATGAGCGGGTACGTCGCGAGGATGATCGGGACCGCTCCTTTCAGCCCGACCCAGCTCATCAACGCGAGCTCCCGAACGGAAAAGCGGAACGGCAAAAGCAGCGGCACGATCGCAACGGGGCGCGCCACGAAGATCAGCGCTGCCGCGATGAGCAGCCCGGGGGCGCCGACCTTCCAGAGCGCGCTAGGCGAGCAGACCAGCCCGAGCACCACGAACATCGCGATCTGTCCGGCCCAGGCGATCCCGTCGTGGAACAGGAGCGTACCCCGTTGAAAGACGATCTTGTTGTTGCCGAGCACGATCCCCGCCACGTAGATCGCGAGGAAACCACTGCCCGAGAGGGCGGAGGCCAACCCGAACGTGAGCATTCCGCAGGCTGCCGTGAGCACCGGGTAAAGCCCAGCCGTGACGAGATTGACCCGATTGATGAGCATCACGGCGAGGCGGCCGAGCGCCCAACCGACGACGAGCCCGATACCCATCTGTCGGGCGAACAGCGCGAGTAGCTCGAGCCCGAGCGGCGTTTGCTCCGTGAGCACCTGAATCAATCCGACGGTGAGGAAGATCGCCATCGGGTCGTTGGCGCCGCTTTCGATCTCGAGAATCGAGCCGAGACGCGGGCGCAGGCGAATTCCCGCCGAACGGAGCATGGAGAACACCGCCGCAGCGTCCGTCGAGCCGACGATGGATCCGAGGAGCATCCCCTCGAGCAACGACAGCCCGAGCACGTGCATCGCGACGAAGCCCGTGACGAGCGACGTGAAGAGCACGCCGAACGTGGCGAGCAGCGCGGAGGGTTTCCAGGCGATTTTCAGGCTCTCGATGGGGCTCTTCAGGCCACCATCGAACAGGATGAACGCGAGCGCGACCGTGCCGATGGCATGGGCGAGCTGGAAATTGTCGAACGGGATACCCCCGATTCCCTCCGAACCCGCGAGCATCCCGAGCGCGAGGAACGCCACGAGCACGGGCAGGCCCACGCGCGCGGAGAACTTGCTCGAGAGGCTCCCCAGAATCATGAGGAGCCCTGCCAAGAGGAGGAGGCGGTCGATAAGAAACACGAGTCGGCCGAAAGGGAGCCGCAGCGGTGCGCCGACGAGATCGGTGATCTTCCCCGGTGCAGGAGACTCGGCGATTCAGGTTATCACGTGTCCTCGGCCGTTCTTGCTTCCGAAGTTGTCAGATGCTTAACTCGTAACCGGTACCGAGGGTTGCTGCGCACTGCCCCGAGCGGCGCATGGGCGTCCGTCGCGAGCAAGGCGAAAAGCGCGTCGACCACACACGAAATGACCACGGAAGAACCGAGGAGGGACGGCGGAGAAGAGGAAGCCGGAACCGGTCCCAACGTCGACGACTTCTTCGAGGGCCGGTCCATCCGCAACTTGCTCGTCGAGGCTCCCGCGGCCATCGCGATTCTGCGCGGCCCCGACCACGTCGTCATGTTCTCGAACCCGGCGAACAATCGCGGGCTGGGGCGCGATCCGACGGGAAGGTCGGTGCGGGAGTTCCCCGAGGCGGAGGAACAAGGCTATCTCGCGTTGCTCGACCGCGTTTACCGGGGCGAAACGATTTCCGCCCGCGAGTCCCGCCTCCTGATCCCCACGCCGGTGGGGCCGCAGGAGCGGTTCATCGATTTCGTGTATCAGCCGTGGCGCGGCTCCGACGGCGCGATCGCGGGCGTCGCGATCTTCGGGTTCGACGTCACGAGCAACGTACGTGCGCGCCGAAGCGCCGAGGAGGCCGCGCGTCGCCTTTCGATTCTGGCGCGCGTTTCGCGCGCGCTGTCCGAGGCGACCGTCGATCTCGGGTCGATCTACCACGCCGTCGCGTGTCTGCTGACGGAGCAGGCGGACGATCACGTGATGATTCACCTGCTCGAGGACGACTGTCTCCGGCTCATCACGGCGGAGCACCGAGACCCCGAAGTCCGCGCCACGCTCCGGCAGCACCTGAGCCCGATCGCGCTCCGCCTGGGCGACGGCGTGGTCGGGCGAGTTGCCGCCACCGGGGACTCGGTGCTCGTCGAGCGGCCGACTCCCGAGGAGCTGAGCGTCCAGCACGCCGCGACGTATTCCGCGCTGCTCGAGCGTTTTCCCGTGCAATCGCTGCTCAGCGTCCCCATCCGCGTTCGCGGGCGCGTGGTCGGCGTGCTCTCGCTCTCCCGGCATCAGAGTGAGCCGAAGCTCACGCACGACGATTGCGTGCTGCTGGAGGACGTCGCCGATCGGGCGGCGCTCGCCATTTCGGCTGCGCAACACCACCAGAAGCTCGTCGAGAGTGAACGCCGGTTTCGAACTCTCGCCGAGGCGGTGCCGGAGTTCATTTGGACCAGCTCGCCGGACGGTTCCGTCGATTACTTCAACCAACGCTGGTACGAGTACACGGGGCTCGGTCCGGACGAGAGCCTTGGCACGGCCTGGCTCCGGGTCGTGCACGAGGAGGACGTCGCGGCCCTGCTCGAAGTCTGGAAGCAATCGGTCGACACCGGCTGCGATTGCGAGTTCCAGTGCCGCATCCGGCGAGCCGCGGACGGAAGCTATCGGTGGATGCTCGGCCGCTGCGTTCCCGTCCGGGACGGTGCGGGGCACGTCACCAAGTGGGTGGGTGCCCTGACGGACATTCACGCCCAGAAGGAGTCGGAACGTGCGAAAGCAGAAGCCATCAAGGTGCGTGACGACTTCCTCTCGATCGCCGGTCACGAGCTCCGGACTCCCCTCGCTGCGCTGCAGCTCCAGGTGCAGAGCTTGGAGCGTCTGGCGGAGCGCAACGTCGAACGCGAGCGCGTGCTCGAGAGGCTCCGGAAGGTGGAGCACCACGTTGCGCGGCTCGACCGTCTCGTTTCGGAGCTTCTGAACGTGACCCGCATCGCCTCCGGCCGGCTCGAGCTCCAGAAGGAGCCCGTGGATCTCGTGGCGCTGGTCGCCTCCGTCGTGGAGCGCTTCGCGCCGCAGATCGCGGCCACTCACAGCCCCGTCACGATCCAGGCTCCGGGGTCCGTCGTCGGCAATTGGGACGGCATGCGCGTGGACCAGGTGGTCACGAATCTGCTCGGCAACGCGCTCAAGTACGGGGCGGGCAAGCCCATCGAGGTAGGCGTGTTCGCGATCGACGGCCGCGCGCGCCTCGTGGTTCGCGATCACGGGATTGGAATCCCGCCGGAGCACCAGGCTCGAATCTTCGAGCGCTTTCAGCGCGCGGTGTCGGATCGGCACTACGGCGGGCTCGGGCTCGGGCTCTGGATCACCCGTCAAGTGGTCGAGGCGCACGGCGGAACCATCGGCCTCGAAAGCAAACCCGGGGAGGGGACGACGTTCGTGGTCGAGCTTCCGTGTCGGGAGGGGCCGTGAGCACGAACGAGAGGAAGTCCGTGCTCGTCGTGGACGACGATTTCGACGTGCGAGACACTCTTTCGGACGTGTTGGCCGACGAAGGCTACGTCGTGACGACGGCCTCCGACGGCTTCGAAGCGCTGGAGACGTTGCGGAACGGCCTGAATCCAGCCCTGATACTGCTCGACTGGATGATGCCGCGCTGCGATGGAGCGCGCTTTCGAGAGCTCCAACGGGCCGACCCGGCGATCGCGCACATTCCCGTGTTGCTGCTCACGGCAGACGCGCGCCTTCCCGTGCACGACGGCGCGCTCGGCGTGCAGGGCTGCCTGATCAAGCCCGTGAGCCTGGGTCGGCTGCTCGGCGCGGTCGCTCCGTACTTGACCTGAGCGGATATAGAACGCAGCTCGCGAAGGCCGAAACTTCTCCGACGCTCGTCGAGCGCGGAAAGACCTCGCTGCGGGTGAAAATCCGCGCTCGAAGGCGCCATCGTTCGCGTCTCCGACTCGCTTCCCGGACTCGGCGCCGAAGCATCGCGTCGCCGCGGCGCGCCGAGGTGCACCCGATTGCTCGCGCAATCGAGCACCGACTGCTCGCGTTGGCGACCATTTTGCTCTGCGGTGTCTTGCGTTGGAACGCTCGTGATCCAACAAGGAGAAAGTGGGCGAGTCGGAGCAAGAGACCCGAGCCTCGCCCCGACCTTTGCCGCAACGGCTCGAAAGCCAAGGCGAGGAATGCGAGGCACGGAAGAAGAGGAGACCGCGACGATGTTCGAGCGGGCCACACGCGAGTTCTCGGAACCCCGGTCGGCGAACGGTGAATGAGAGTAGAGCGCCGCATCTGGAGGTAGCGGCGGCCGCCCGGCGCATCCTCGGCTTTCTCGAGCCGAGCTCGGTGCTCGACCTGTC
>QGUH01000402.1 GCA_003242355.1 Pseudomonadota bacterium | reverse complement strand
CGCGGCGTGCTGGGGGCTCGCGTTTGCGGATGCGCGCCCCTTGCGCGGGGCAGGCTTCGTGCTCGCGCCGGCGCACCCGTTGCGCGCGGCGTGCTGGGGGCTCGGGCGGAGAGGGTCAACTCCGGTCGTGAACGGGCCGCTCGTTTCCGTCCTGCTGCCCGCGCACGACGCGGAGAGCACTCTGCCGGCAGCGCTCGAGAGCCTTCGGCGACAGCGCCTCGAGCGCTTCGAGTGCATCGTCGTCGATGACGGCTCCAGGGACGGAACGCGGGCGATCGCCGAGCGAGTGGCAAGCCGGGATTCGCGCTTTCGCATCATCGGTATCCCGCATTCCGGGATCGTCGGCGCGCTCGAAGCCGGGCTCGACGCGTGCCGGGCGCCGTACGTGGCGCGGATGGATGCCGACGATCTCGCGCATCGCGACCGGCTCGTACTGCAGTATCGCGCGCTCGAGGCGCGCGCCGATCTGGCGGGCGTCGGCTGCCACGTGCGCATGTTTCCGCGAGCGGGGCTCACCGCGGGAAGGCTCGCGTACGAACGCTGGCTGAACTCCGTGCGCGACGAAGAGGACGTTTTTCGACAGCGCCTGATCGAGTGCCCCATCGCGCACCCGAGCCTGTTCGTGCGCACGGAGGTGCTCCGGCGTTTTCGTTACCGCGATTGCGGGTGGCCCGAAGACTACGATTTGGTGCTCCGGATTTTGGAGAGCGGCGCACGGCTCGGCATGGTTCCGCGGCGGCTCCTCTTTTGGCGCGAGGGGCCGGTGCGCCTGTCACGGACGCATCCGGCATACGCGCTCGAGCGCTTCGTCGAATGCAAGGCGCACTTCATCGCGCAGGGATGGCTCGCGCGCCACGATCGCTACGTGCTCTGGGGATACGGAGATACCGGGCGTACGCTTTGCCGCGCGCTCGCGCGGTACGCGAAGCTGCCGAGCGCGATCGTCGAGCTCCATCCAGGGCGCCTCGGCCAGCGCATCGCCGGGGCCCCCGTGATCGAGCCCGACGCGCTCGCCGCGCTCGTGCCGCGGCCCGAGCGCATCGTGGTCTCCGTGGCAGGGCTGGTCGCGCGCGCTCGGATCCTCGCTCACCTCGAGAAGAGCGGGTTCGGTCCGGAGAGCTTCGTGTTCGCGGCGTAGTCCGATTCTGGCCTGCTCGTTGCAAGGTCACGAGGGGAGGGCGCCACGCCCGACGAGGAGAGCCATGGAACAGCACGCCACGACGACGCAGACGAAAGAGTCCGGCGGTGACGGTCAGAAGCTGAAGGGCAAAACGGTTGCCATCCTGGCCACGGATGGGGTCGAGCAGGTCGAGCTCACCGAGCCGCGCAAGGCGCTCGAGCAGGCCGGGGCCAAGACGGTGCTCGTTTCTCCCAAGTCCGGAAAGATCCAGGCCTTCCGCCACCTCGATCGCGGCGACACCTTCGACGTGGACCTTTCGATCCAGCAGGCCGATCCGAAAGCATTCGACGCGTTGTTCCTTCCGGGCGGCGCGCACAACCCGGATCAACTCCGCACGGTTCCCGAGGTCGTAGAGTTCGTGCGCGCGTTCGCGGTGACGGGCAAGCCGGTTGCGGCAATTTGCCATGCGGCGTGGACGCTCGTCGAAGCCGACGTGGTCCGCGGCAAGACGATGACGTCGTGGCCCTCGCTCCGAAAAGATCTCGAGAACGCGGGCGCGACGTGGGTCGATCGCGACGTGGTCGTCGACAAAGGCTGGGTCACGAGCCGCAAGCCCGCCGACATTCCCGCGTTCGTGAACAAGGTCATCGAGGAGATGACCGAGCCGCAGCACGCGCGCGCGCATTGAGCGCGCGGCCGAGCCGGCCCACCGCAGCCGGGCTCCTCCTTTCCGAGGGCGCCCGCCGCGCCCGGCGCTCCGACATCCTCCGAGCCGGCATCGCCCGAGGCACCGCCGGCGCCCGCTCGAACCGCCCGCGCCTCCGTCGTGCGCTGCACCCGCGGCGCCCGGGGCGACTCCTCCCGTGCCAGCGGAAGGCAGCGCGCGTGCGCCCCCGCCGCCGATGGCATCCCAGCCTGCACTGCCCGCCTCGGTCGGTGTGCCGCCACCGGTGGCTTCACCGGCAGCACCGCCCGGAGCCGGACGCCGTGGTTTCCGATTGTTTGTCGGCCATTCGGCCTTCGCGTTAGCTTCTCGCGGGCAATGCCCGACGAGCCCGGTGCGCCGAGTCAGTCCACCCCCTGGGGGGACGAGCCTCCACCCGCAGCCCGCTCGAAGCCTTCGCTCGCGGTGCTCGGCCGCTACGAAATCCTCGCGACCATCGGCGAGGGCGCCTTCGCGGAAGTGTTCCTCGCGCGCGAGCGCGAAAGCGGCGTCCCGCACGCGCTCAAGGTGTTGCGCGATCCGCTCGACCCGGCCATTGCCGGGCAGGTCGAGATGCGTTTTCTCGCCGAGCAGCGCATCGCTTCGGCGATTGGACATCCCGCGGTCGTCTCGATTCGCGAGTCGAGTGGTCCCGGCGAGCGGCCCTATTTCCTCGCGATGGAGTACGTCGAGGGGCGGCCCTTCTTCGAGCACGTCCGGCGTTTCGCCAGCGGCGAGCTCGGCGCGGACGGACCCCCGAGCGGCGAGGTGGTGCTCGCGGAAACGGCGCGCCTCGCCCATCAAGTCGCCGAGGCGATGGCGCTCGCCCACGAAAAGGGGATCGTGCATCGCGATCTCAAGCCCGACAACGTGCTCGTGACTCGCGAAAGCGGCTCGTCGCTCTTTCGCGTCAAAATCGTCGACTTCGGCATCGCCAAGGCGCCGCTCGAGCTCTTCAGCGTGCACGCGGGGTCGGTCACGCGATACTGGACGCAGCTCGGCACCATCATGGGCTCGCCGCCGTACATGGCACCCGAGCAGAACGGCGCCGCGCACACGGTCACGGGCAAAGCCGACGTGTTCGCGCTCGGGGTGATGCTGTTCCTCACGGTGTTGGGGCTCGAGCCCGAGCCTTTCGAGCGCGGCGAGAAACTGCTGCACCTGCCGAACGACTTCGATCGCTTCGTGAAGGCGCATCCGCCGTTGCCGCCGAGCTGGGAAGCGTTGCTCCGGCGCATGGTCGCGCTCGAGCCCGAGGGGCGACCCGACATGCGCGAAGTATCGATTGCGCTGATGCGCCTCGCGCGTTCCGAATCGCCGTTCGCGCTCGCCGTCGAGGCATGGCTGACGCGCGGTCGATTGCCGTCGACGCGCAAGCTCCAGGAGTTCGCGCTCGCCGCGGAGGACGAGCCGTACCTCACCGCCGACGAGGCGACCTTCCTTCGTCGCGCGCCGCTCGAGAAGCTCGCGCGAACGCGAATGACGGCCGCGCTCGGGCTCGGGGCTGCGACGGCCGCGGTTGCGTTCGCGGTGTCGTCGTTCGCGGAGGGAGCGCGGGGCAATGCAGCGTCGCCCGAGCCGCGCGCGCTCGCCACGACGATTGCGCCGCTCGCCGCGAGCGCTGCGGCATGCGCCGAGCCCGTACGGGACGAACCGGACGAGAAAACGCAGCTGGTGACGGCGGCGCCCGCTGCGAGCGACACGGCGGCGCGCGCGCTCCGCGGGCTCGAGCAACGGCTCGCCGCGTGCCGGGATTCCGCGCGCACGGCGGAAGCGCGAAGCGACGAGCTCTCCGCGCGTCTCGGCACGGTTCAGGGCGAGCTCGAGTCGTGCCGAACGATGGCCGAGCGCACGGACGCTGCGCTGAGCGCGTGTCAGCGGGAGCTCGAAGCGAAGTCGGGACAGCTCGAGGAGTCGTTCGAACGTCTCCGCCTCTGCAACAAGAGTCTGCGCCAACCGGAAAATTCGGAGGAGCCGAGTCCGTGAGCCCGATTTTGGGGCTCGCATGTCGCTCGATCGGCGGCGAGGTGCGCGGGACGCGCCCTGACGGCGCACGCGAGCTCTGATAGACTCGCGCAATGGCGTCGGGGTTCGACCCGCTTTCGCCCGAGGAGCGCACGGCATTGCTCGCAAAGCCGCGCCCGCGCTCGCTGCCGGTAGCGCCGGCCGCGCCGCCGTCCCCACGCCGTCTGCCGCTCGCGGGAGAGGTCCGCGCGATCGATCGGGAGTGTCGGCCGATTTACGCCGTTTGGGAAATCACCCTGAGGTGTGATCTCGCCTGCCGGCACTGTGGGTCGCGTGCAGGGCATGCACGGAGCGAGGAGCTCGGCACCGAGGAGTGCCTCGACCTCGTCGATCAGATGGCGGCGCTCGGCGTTCGAGAGGTCACGCTGATCGGCGGCGAGGCGTACCTGCGCGACGACTGGACGGAGATCGTGCGCGCGCTCGCGCGCCACGGCATTTCCGTGACCATGACGACCGGCGGGCGCGGCATCGACGAGCAGCGGGCACGGGCCGCGAAAGAGGCCGGGATCGACAGCGTGAGCGTGTCGCTCGACGGGCTCGAGCGCACGCACGATCGGCTGCGCGGCGTCGCTGGATCGTTCCGCGCGGCCGTCGCTGCGCTCGGACACCTGCGCTCGGCGGGCGTCGCGGTGAGCGTCAACACGCAGATCAACCGGCTCAGTATGCCGGAGCTCCCCGCGCTGCTCGAGCTCATCGGTGAGCTGCGCGCCCACAGCTGGCAAATCCAGCTCACCGTGCCGATGGGGCGGGGCGCCGACGAGCCGGACGTGTTGCTCCAACCGTACGACCTGCTCGAGCTCTTTCCGCTGCTCGGGCGCCTGAAAGAGCGCGCGGACGCGCTCGGCGTGCGCATCTGGCCCGGCAACAACATCGGCTTCTTCGGCCCGTACGAGAGGGTGCTGCGCGGGACGATGCCGCCGGGATAAAACGGCGGCGGGGGCCCCGGGGGGTTCAAGCGGGGTAGGAAAGCCCAAGG
>QGUH01000401.1 GCA_003242355.1 Pseudomonadota bacterium | reverse complement strand
CCGTCTTGAGGCTGCGCTTGGGGGTTCCCCAGTTTGTCCGCAACTCTGCCTCCCGGGGGCGCGGGTTCTGAATCCCCTTGAATCCCCCCACCCCGGCGGGCCCCAGGTCGGCGCACGCCCCGGCGGCACCTTCGCCGTCTCCGAAGAGAGCGCTCTCTCCCGAGTCGTGCTCGACCACGCGGTAACCGGCGTGCTCGAGCCAGGCGCGCATCAGTCGTCGAGCAGTCGGATCGTCGTCCACGACCATCACGAGCTGGTCGCCTCCGACGGGCGACGCAGCAGGAGAGAGCGATTCGTCCATCGATGTTCAGAACGTCACCGCCAAGTCTCGCCTTTAGACGAACATCCGTCTCAAGACGCGACGATCGCTCGTGGAGCGCGCCGCCCCACGCCCGCATCGGCGCTGGCACCGTGCGTCGAGCCGTGCACGTCTCTCGCAGATTCCGAGTGTCCGTTCCTCACTTACATCGTCGCGCGCGAGTTGGAACGACATTCGCAAAGCGCACCGGGCGATGGCTGCACGTCTCCTCGATCCGCATTCGCGAACCACTTCGCTTCCACTGCAGCAGGGCTTCCTCGAGGTGAATGGTGCCACCCTTCCCGGTCGATGTGCGACGGACGCGTTCGACGTGCTCGTCGATGGGGCCGGCGAGCTCTTGGTGGTGGTGGTGCACACCGTCGGCAAAGGCACGAACGATCCCGAGCTGCCCCGAGCCGCGCTTTCGATCGCGCGCGACGCCGTGAACGCCGGGGCGCGCACCTACGAAGTCGTCCGCGAGCTTCGCAACTACTGCGTGGGGCGCGAAGCCGAGGTCGCGCTCGCGCTCTTGCGCTTCTCGCAGCGCGACTCGCGCGTGGAGCTGCTCAATGCCGGCATGCCGGCGTTCGTCTGCGTATTGCCCGATGGCCGCACGACGACGCATGCGGCGCTCTCGTCCGCGATCGGCGCGCGCTACGGCGAGGTGCATCCGTACGAGCTGTCACCGCTCGTCTGGGGCAGCACGTGGTTCGTGATGACGAGCGGCGCGACGCAGGGTGCGCTCGAAGGCGACGCCGTCGAAGCCCACCTCGCGCAGCACGAGCTCGATCGCGTCGGCACGCTGCTCGCGATGCAGCCGAGCGGCGCGCTCCTTCCCGTCGTCGAGTCGCTCGCGGGCGGCACTCCCGAAAGCGACGCGACGCTCGTGGTCGTGAGCACGGACGCCGCGCGCCGCAAGCGCTCCGGCATCGTCACGTAGACGCTAGGCGAGCCCTCGCGGCTTTTCGCGATCGCCGCGCGCGCCGACGCTACCCCGGACGTACCGCCGCCCGCTTCCGCCTTCGCCGCACCCGTTCCGTGGTCGCCTCCCCCCCCCGGGGACCGAACGCGGCGCGGACCGCCCCTGCGAGACGAGGGGATTTTTTCGCGATCCTCGACAGCGCCCGGGCAGATGCGCTAAGCCCAAGCTCGTGAAAATCGCGGTCGTTGGTACTGGATACGTGGGCCTGGTCGCCGGCGCGTGCTTCGCGGATTCGGGCACGAACGTCGTTTGCGTGGACGTGGACGAGCAGAAGCTCGAGAAGCTCCGCCGGGGCGACGTGCCGTTCTTCGAGCCGCGGCTCGCGGAGCTCGTCAAGCGCAACTGGCCGGCGCGCCTCGAGTTCAGCTCGAACCTGGCGGAGTCGATCCAGGGCCGCGACGTGGTGTTCGTCGCCGTGGGCACACCCCCGAACGAGGACGGCTCCGCGGACCTTTCGCACGTGCTCACCGTCGCCGAGCAGGTCGCGAAGGCGGCGACCCACGACCTCGTGCTCGTGTTGAAGAGCACGGTGCCCGTCGGCACCAACGAGCGGGTGACGGAAGTGGTGCGCAAGCACTCCCAGCACCGCATCAGCGTCGTCAGCAACCCCGAGTTCTTGAAGGAGGGCGACGCCGTCAACGACTTCTTCAAGCCCGATCGGATCGTGATCGGCACGGACGACGATCACGCCTTCGAGCTTTTGTCGCGCCTGTACGCGCCCTACAACCGCCAGCGCAATCGCATCCAGCGCATGAGCCCGAAGAGCGCGGAAATCGTGAAGTACGCCGCGAACGCGCTGCTCGCCGTGAAGATCTCGTTCATGAACGAGATCGCTCACCTGTGCGACGTCGCGGGCGGTGACGTCGAGCACGTGCGCGTGGCCGTCGGCTCCGACGAGCGCATCGGCATGCAATTCCTGTATCCGGGGCTCGGATTCGGCGGCAGCTGCTTCCCGAAAGATCTGCGCGCCCTGGTCCGCACCGGCGACGAGCTCGGAGTGAAGCTCGAGCTCGCGAGCGCCGCGATTCGCGCCAACGAGATGCCCGTGCGCACCCTGGTCGCGCACATGGAGGAGGATCTCGGCGGCATCGAGGGCAAAGTGATCGCCGTCTGGGGCATCGCGTTCAAGCCGCGGACGGACGACGTGCGCGAGGCGCCCGCGATCGCGCTCATGCAGAGCCTGATCGGCAAGGGCGCGCGCATCCGCGCGACCGATCCGCAAGCCCTCGAGACCGGGCGGGAACGGCTGCGCATGCTCGGGCTACTCGACAGCGTCGAGCTCTTCAAGAACGAGTACGACGCCTGCAAGGGCGCCGACGCCCTGGTGCTCGCCACGGAGTGGAACGAATACCGAAACCCGGATCTCATCCGCGTGCGCGAGCTGATGCGCGGCCGTCACGTGTTCGACGGGCGCAACGCGCTCGTTCCCCAGGCCGTCGCCGATGCCGGGCTGATCTGCCGCGGCATGGGCCGCCCGCGCTGCGGCACCTGAGACGCCGCAACGGCACAATCGATCCGTTCCCGCGCCGTCCACCGACTCGACGGGTGGCCCGGCGCGGGACGGTGCCCCGCTGACACCCGAAGGGCCGGAACGGCGCCGAGGCGTCAAGCGCGCCGCTGACCCGAACCCTCGTGGGCGGGGGTCGACGCCCGTGAACGGCACGGCGATGCGACGCAACGGCGCTCGAACGCGAGCGTAGAACGCGCCGCCGCTCCTCGTGGATCGGCGACGCGCTTCGCCACGATGACCGCGCGCTCGAACGCTACCGCTGCAGGAACGCTTCGACAGCTCCGGTGAACGCCGGCTTCGGCTGGTAGTCGTCGTCGAAGAGCAGCGGGAGGTGCGGACCCTTGCCGCGGCGCGGAGCCCACTCGGGCGTGCTGAGCCAGGAGTGTTTGTCCGCGAGCCCCCAGAGGGTGACGCCGGTGCACGTGGGCACCGCGACGCACGCGCCGATCATTTCCTTGGTGATACGGCGCTGCTCGGCGAGCTTCTGCTCGAGCGTGCCCGGGATCTCCCCCACCGGAACGTCGAGCTCGGTGATCTCGATCTCGAGGCCGAGCGCAGCGAAGCGCTCGAAGGTGCGCTGCATCTCCGCACCCGTCGGCCACTTGCGCGGGTCCACGTGCACCTGGAAGCCCATGCCGTGAATGGGAACGCCGCTCTCTTTCAGCCACTTCACGAGCTGATAAGCGCCCTCACTCTTGGGATCGGACGGCGCTTCGATGTCGTAGTCGTTGTAGTAAAGGCGCGCGTTCGGATCGGCCTCGTGCGCGGCGCGGAACGCTTTCGCCACGTATTCGCGGCCGAGCGCCGAGAACGGCGAGTTCTTCCGGAGCGCTCCCGTCTCGTCGACCGCTTCGTTGACCACGTCCCACTGGGCGATTTTGCCGCGAAAGTGCGCCGCCGTGGTCCGCACGTGCTCGAGCATCACCTTCTCGAGCTCGGCGCCCGAACGCGCCTTCACCCAAGCCGGGAGCTGGTTGTGCCAAACGAGCGTGTGGCCGCGAACGCGCATTCCGTTCTGCTCGGCGAACGCCACCAGCTTGTCGCCCGCCTCGAACGTGAACTTGCCGGGCTCGGGCTGAATGCTCTCCCACTTCATCTCGTTCTCGGGAGTGAGCGAGTCGAAGTGGCGCGCGGCAACCTCCTTGTATTGCGGGTCGTCGAAGAAGTACGTCCCGAGCGCGACGCCGATCTTGCGCCCTGCGCGCGCCGCGGCGGCTCGCAGCGTTTCGGGCGCCTGCGGCGTGGGCGCCTCGGACTCAGAAGGAGAAACGGTTGCGCTCTCCGGCTCGGGAACGGCTGCTCCAGCCGGTGCTTCGGGCGGGGGAGCCACGGGCGGAGACGTCGACGGTTTGGAGCAACCCACCGAAAACGCGAGAGCAACTCCCGCCGCCGAAAGCCGAAAACAAGAACCCATTTTTCGCTCGAAACCGCGCGCCATGGTGGGGTCGTATACCATCCTTGCGCCGCCGCTCCGATGGCGAGGGCACCCCGAAAAAACCTGCACCCCCATGAAAACCCCCCTCCTTACGGCCGCGTTCTCGCGAAATTAATGGGGCGTGCGCCGTCCCGCTTCCGGTCCTCGGATCGGCCCAGACGAGCGCATTTCCCCCCGAAAGGCTTCGCGCCCGTGACAAACGAGACGAAACTCCGGTCCCCTTTCGCGCGAGCGGGCGCCGCTCCCCGCCACACGACACCGCCGACTCCGCTCGGGTGACTCGATGCCCCCGACTCCGTTCAGGTGCTCGCCACGTCACCGACACCAACCGCCACACGCGCGCCGGTCTCCACTGGGGTGACTCGACGCCCCCGACTCCGTTCGGGTGCTCGCCACGTCGTCCGCCACACGCGACGCCGGTCTCCGCTCGGGTGACTCGACGCCCCCGACTCCGTTCGGGTGCTCGCCACGTCGTCCGCCACGCGCGACGCCGGTCTCCGCTCGGGTGACTCGACGCCCCCGACTCCGTTCGGGTGCTCGCCACGTCGTCCGCCACGCGCGACGCCGGTCTCCGCTCGGGTGACTCGACGCCCCCGACTCCGTTCGGGTG
>QGUH01000400.1 GCA_003242355.1 Pseudomonadota bacterium | reverse complement strand
ATCGCGAGGACCCTCTCCCCAGTCCTGGGCGGCCGCCCCCGGGGCTTGCGCATTTTGGGTCCCCAAATGGGCCCGGTCAGGTGGATGTCCCGTTCGAGCAGACGTCGCGTTTCGCGCTCCGCGTCCTCGACGACGAAGGTCGCCTGCGAGCCCTCGAGTCGAACCACTTCCCCGGGAAGCGTCCGATCGAAGCCTTCGGCGCCGCGGAGCGTGAGATAGCGGTTGAAGATCTCCGCCTGAACCACGCTCGGATACAGCTTGTACAGGAATGCCGACAAGCGGGCGCGCCCACCACCAGAAAGCCACGCGAGCGCACGACCGAGGTTGTCGCCATCGCGTCCGAAACGCTGCGCGCCGAACGCATTCGGCAGGCCGCGCTCGGCGAGTCGCGCCACGACGGCCTGCGCCCGCTGCTCGCCCCCCGGGGGAACGTCCACGAGCACGATCCGGAACCGATTGCCGAGGAGGTGTCCCGTGCGGAGCTTGTTGCCGTGGCGCGAGACATCGAGCACCCGCGCCTCGTTCGGCAGCTCCCACAGCTCGGGAGCCTTCGCCCGAGCAGGCAGCGAGAGCCATTGAGTCGTCACGCCGTGTCGATCCTTGAGCCCGGCGTAGCCGATGTCGCGCTCCGCGACCCCCGCGGTCCGCGCGATGGCGCGGACGAGATCGGGCGTGGTCACCCCGCGCTTCTCGACGCGCACGTACCAGTGCTCGCCGGATCCACTGGGTGTGTAGGCGGGGATCTCGTCGACCCGAAAATCCTCGAGCGCATCACCGATGCGGCCGCCCACTCCCGGCAAATCGGCCGTCACGAACGGTGGCGCTTCCGGCCTGCACGCGGTGCCGTTCGGATCATGGGCCCGTTCGGCGTTCGGAACACATGCTCCGACCTCGGCGTCACCGACCTCCTGATTCATCGTCGCTTCCTTCGCGGGTCGCGGACAGTAGCGCCCGACCACGACCCGAGCCACCCGAGGGGTCGTCGCGGAGCATCCGCTCGCGGCGTTTTCGACCTTTGCGCTTGACCTTGGAAATTTTCGCGGGAAATCTGAGTTGGCTCCCTCCGAATGCGCGCACCGTTTCATTCGCCACCCAAGACGGGCCTCGTGCTCTCGGGCGGCGGGATGCGCGGCGCGTACGAGGTCGGTGTGATCCTCGGCATCGTGGATGCGCTGCGCCCCGCACCGGGCAGCGCGCCCTTGTTCCGCATCTTCTCGGGAGCGTCCGTGGGGGCCATCAACACCGCGTTCTTGGCAGCAAATGCCGATCAGCCCGATCACGGGGTGAGCCGCCTCGCCGAGGTGTGGAAGAGCCTAAAGCTCGAGGATCACACCCGCGTGCGGCCCTTCGGGCTCACGGGCCTGCGCATTCCGGGCACTCGGAGCGCCCACATCGGCAACTCGCTGCTCGACACGCGGCCGCTCGAAGTCCTCGTTCGGCGCAGCATCGACTGGGACCGGCTCCATCGCGCCGTGGATAGCGGCCGGGTGCTCGCGGTGTTGATCGCCGCCCTCCACGTCGCGTCCGGGCGCACGACGATGTTCACGGAGCACGCGCCGGGCGTCTCCGTGATTCCGACCCGCGACGAGCGGCGCGCCACCGTGTTCGAGCGCATCACGGCGGACCACGTGCTCGCCTCCGCGGCCATTCCCCTGCTCTTTCCGACGCGGCGGATCGGCGAGCACTACTACTGCGACGGCGGATTGCGCTTCAACACGCCCATCGCCCCGGCGATCCGCGCGGGCGCCGATCGCATCGTCATCGTCACCGTGCGGCACCCGCGCACGCCGAGCGACTTGGCGGCGGTCGAAGCCGCCGATACCGGCAAACGGCGCGATCTGAGCCCGGTGTTCTTGATCGGCAAGCTCTTGAACGCCTTGCTGCTCGACCCGGTCGCATACGATCTCCAAGTGCTCGAGCGCCTGAATCAGGTGATGGAAGTGCTCGAGCAGACGCTGTCTCCCGCCGACTACGATCGCGTGCAACGCGTATGGGTCCAGCATCGCGGAATGCCGTATCGGCGCCTGCGCACGCTCGTGTTCATGCCCTCTCGCGATCTCGGTGAGATGGCGGGCGAGTACATCCGCGATCGATTGAAGGCGGACACGTTGAAGCCGCTCGCGCGCTACCTCATCGAGCGCGCGGTCCGCGCAGCGCCGGAGGCAGAGGCCGACTGGGCCTCGTACCTGTTGTTCGACGGTGACTTCGCCGCCGAAATCATCGCCGGTGGCTACGCCGACGCGATCGCGCGCAAGGACGAAATCCAGGAATTTTTTCACGGCTGAAGAAACCAGCCTCGCGCCCGAGCGCACGACGACTCAAGTCGAGACATGCGCACACACAACGGCATGTCTTCGTGTGAGGCGGCCGTTGGTCTCGACGAACGGCGCCGCTAGACTCTCGAGGCGGGCGCCTCGGCACGCCCCCACCCCGAAGGAGCTCTCGTCGATGCGATCCTGGCAGCACTTCTTCGCGTTCGGTGTCGTCCTCGCGGCTGCGTGCAGCAGCGCGCCGCCCGACGATCTCTTTCCCGAAACGGGCGCCGGCGGCGGTTCCGCGTTCACGGGAGGAGCGACGGGAACGTCGAGCGGCGGAACGAGTCAATCGGGCGGTACCGTTGGGTCAGGCGCGGCGAGCAGCGGAGGCGCTGGCGCGATTTCGGCAACGGGCGGCGCAGGTGGAGCTCCGCCCTCGACTGGCGGCACGGCTTCGGGAGGCGCTGATGGAGGCGAGCCGCCTGGAAGCGAAGAGGGCGGAACCAGTGCCGGCGGTGGCCCTTCGGCGGGCGGCGGCGCAAACGGTGGCTCGAGTGGCGGCCCGTCGAGCGGCGGTGGCCCCTCGAACGGCGGTAGCCCCTCGAACGGTGGCGGGCCCTCGAGCAGCGGTGGTTCGACGGGCGTGGGCGGCTCGGCAGCGGGCGGCTCCGCTGCAGGCGGCTCAGCAGCGGGCGGTGCGGCGACGGGCGGTTCCCCGGGCGACGACTGCAAGAGCGTGACCAAGGCAATGCGTGCTGCGCTCGAAGAAGCGCAGGCGTGCGATCCGAACGACGACGAGGACGCCGTGTGCCTGGGGTCCGTCCCCGGGGAGTGCTGCCCGGAGCTCGTGAACGACCCCGATTCCGAGGCGGCCCAGCGCTATCTCGAATTGCACGCGCTCGCGCAGAAGCTCTGTCCACCCACCGTCTGCCCAGCCGTCGTCTGCCTGATGCCAAAGCGGGGTCACTGTGAATCCCTCGCCGACGGCGCTGGGCGCTGCGCCGGGGGGAGATCGCCGATCCCGTCGAGGCGCTGAGCCCGTTTCTCGCTCCGATCGACGCGCTTCGTTCTCGGACGCGGAGCCCCCAACTCCCGGTTACGCTCTGCTCGTGCCGCGAACGATCGGCGCGCTCTCGACCGGCGGAGCGCAGGCCGAGCCTTCGCGCCGCGCTGCTCGCGCCGCGAGCCATCAGCGCACTGTCGCCCGCGGAGCGCAGGGCGAGCTTCGCGTCGGAGCACGCGAGCCCCGCCGCCCGCAGATGACCCTCGAGTTTCCTTCCGGCGAAAAAGTCGTAGCGCCCCTCGGTGCGCGCGAGCTCCGCGAGGGCATCGCACACCGAGCGAACATCGGTGGGAAGCGGCTCGTGCCCGAACAGATCGTCGATGTCCACGAGCGCGACGAAACCGCCGGGCTCGAGGTGCCGTGCGAAGCGCGTCAGCAGCCGCGTGCGGCGTCGGAGAAGAAGCACGCGCTTCGATAAGCGTCACCTCAGAAACTTGGATCCAGCGCGCGAGGTGGGCAGGATTTCCGTCGCATGCCGTCCCGGATTGCCCTGCTGGGGTTCGCCGTGGTCGCCTTCGCGTGCGCGCGCGAAATCCCGGATCCGCAGTATCCCGACGCCCATCCGTACCCGGCGAGCGCCTGGCCGCCGCCCGGGGCAACGGCGAGCAGCGCCGACCGCGTGTTGGCCCGCACGGCCCAGAGCCCCGTCACCACGCGACATCGCGGTCTCATTCTCTCCGACGTCGCGCTGCCGGGTGGCGCCGCCTGCCTCGAGCGCCTCGGGCGCACGGGCATCGCGTTTCAGCCGATCGATCCTCGTCCGGGGATCGAAACACCGGTCATGGTGAGCGGGCCGATCGCGGGCGTGCGCTTCTGGTCGCGCGGCGGTCCGCTCGTGCTCGACTGTCGCCTGGCGCTCGCGCTTTACGAAGTGAGCCCCGACTTTCGGGCGCTCGGTATCCAGAGCGTGCGCTTTTCCGGAGCGTACGTGTACCGCACGACCAAACGCGGCAGGCTGAGCCTGCACGCCTACGGGCTTGCCATGGACGTGCACGAGGTCTCCACGGCGCGCCGCACGTACTCCGTGGAGCGTGATTTCGTCCGCGGCGAGGCGTGCGGCCGAGCTCGAGCGCTGCTCAACGAGCTCGCCTGTCGGCTCGAGCGCCGCGGGCTATTTCGGGAGCTCTTGACTCCCGATTACGACTCCGACCACCACGATCACCTGCACCTCGGGATCTCGCCCCTGCCCCACGGAGCGCCCGCGGTCGGCGGCACGCCGCCACCGGGTTACGGCATGGCGCCGAGCTCGAGCCCTCGCTCGAATCGCCTCAATTGAACGACCGAGCCCTCGCGCGGGCGCTCAACGCTGCGGGATTGCGAAGTGCCGCGCGAGGATGGACTGGGTGAAGCGCGCGCGCAGGTAGAAACCGCGCGGCGGAGCATCGATCACCGCGCCGTCGGCGTCGCGGCCTCGACGGCGCACGGCCGCGTTGCGCGCCTTGGGGCGGACCTGGAGCACGCGGCCGAGGTGGCCCGTGATGCGCTCGAGCCCGCCGCGCCCGATGAGCCCCGAGAGCTC
>QGUH01000399.1 GCA_003242355.1 Pseudomonadota bacterium | reverse complement strand
GCGCGTTCGTCGCGATACGCCTGCACGATGCGCTCCGGCAGATCGGGGGGCGCGGCGATGCCGTGCCGGCGGAGCGCGGCCTCCACCGTGGCGAGCGGCGGCTCGTCACCGCGCAAGGGACGCGTGCGATTGACGACGAGCGCGTCGGCGCGCATGCCGAGCCGCTCGAGGCGATCCGCGAAGAACGCCGCCGCGTCGAGCGCCGCCGACGCGGGCGCCGCGACGAGCACGTAGGCGAAATCGGGCCGGCGAAAGGCGAGCGCCACGCGTTCGGCGCGCTCGCGGAATCCCCCGAAGAGCTCGTTCACGCGCGCGATGAACTCGGCCAGGTGCTCGAGGAACCCTCGCCCCGTCAGTCGAGCGACCCCGCGCAGCACGAGCGCGATGCTCCGTGCGAAGATACTCACGCCCATTCGGCCCGAGCGCGTGAACACGTCGGCGATCCAGCGGAGCGCGGCGCTGTCGAGGGTCTCGATCAACCGCTCCGGCGCATCGAGGAAATCGAGCGCGTCGGCCGCCGGAGGCGTATCGAGCACGATGACGTCGAAGCGCTCGTCCGAGAGCACGGAGAGCACCTTCTCCATGGCCATGTACGCCTGCGTCCCGGCGAGCTGGGTCGAAACGTAGTGGTAAAACTCGTTGTCGAGGATGCGGCGCGCGGCCTCGGGGCTCGAGGCGTAGCGGCGGACCAGGTCGTCGAACGTCCCCTTCGTGTCGAGCATCACGAGGGTCAGCTCTCCGGTGAGCGTCATGCCCGCGGCACGAAACCGTTCCGGGTCCACGCGCTGCTCGGCCCCGGAAGCCGCGTCGAGGCCGAGCCTGTCGAACAGGCGCTTCGCCGGATCGATGGTGAGGCATAGAACGCGCCGCCCCTGCTCCGCCGCGGACAGGGCGAGCGCCGCCGCCACCGTGGTCTTGCCCACCCCTCCTGCACCCGCGATCACGACGACCCGGCGCGCGAGCAGCAAGGAGAGCAAGGATTTCGGGGCCATGGGCCCGCGTATAGCCGACGCCGGATGGGCGCGCGACCGGCCCGCGGCCCGCATCGTCGCCGCGGCGCGCGCCGCTCACGACAGCGAGCCGTCATTGGCAGTCGAGGAAGCACCTTTCCGCTCGGCTTCGGCTCGAAAGCGCTCGGCGTGTCGAAGGCAAGCGTCGCAACCGGAGAGAAGCCAAAGGGCGGGTCACCCGCCGTCTCGGGCGGGTCACCCGCGTTCGTTCCCAGACGGAGCACAAAAAAGGGCGGGTCACCCGCCCTCGACGAGGCTCGGAGCGTCGCAAAGGGCGGGTCACCCGCCCTTTTTCGGATATTCGGCCGTCGCGACGAGCGGGTCACCCGCTCTCGAGGGCGGGTCACCCGCGTTCGGGGGCGGGTCACCCGCCCTTGCGGATCGAAAAACCCGCAAGGTTGGGCGGGTCACCCGCTCTTTCGACCCGAAGGTCCTCTCGAACGGGCGGGTCACCCGCTCCTTTCACACGCGCGACACCGCGAAGGGGCGGGTGACCCGTCCTCACGACCGCTTCGTCACGCGCGACGGGCGGGTCACTCGCCCTGCCGCCCTCTGCACGTCCGGCGAACGCGTCATGCTCCCGTTGGCAATTCACCTCACCGCGCCGATGCGTGCGAGCAGCGGTCGCAAGCGCCGCGAACTTGGCCCGCGACGCGACGGCCCGCGAGCATTTCGCGCATGATGTCGGAACGCATCGAGCGCCGGCAGCGGCGCTCTCAGGATTTTGGCGAGGCCCTCACCTGGCTGCTCGAGGCGACGTGCCGCCGCGCACGATTGCGGAGCCTCGTGCTTTCGGACCGAGCCGGGCTCGTGGTCGCCGGCGTCGGCCCGTCGAACGAGTGTGACGAGATGGCCGCGTGGGCGCCGCTCGTTGCCGAGCGCGGCGCGGTCGCGAGCAACGCGCCAGAGCTTTTCGCGCTCCGAGTCGCACCCCTCGACGCCTATCTCTGCACGGCTTCCGCCGGCCGGGCGCACACTGCGGCGCTCTCGGAGGCGGCCGCCGGGTGCGCTCGCATCCTGGCGCCGCTGACGGCGTCTCGAAACGAAGGCGCCGTCGAAGCCGCCGTCGCGCCGTGATAAAGACCCGCGCGTGACGCGCGGGTTCATCGATCTCCACTGTCATTTCGTGCCGGGGATCGACGACGGCGCGCGCGACGTCGAGGAGGGCATCGCCATTTTGCGCGCCCTCGGCGCGCTCGGATTCGAGCGTGTGATCGCGACGCCGCACATGCGGCCCGGCCTGTTCGACAACACGCGCGCGGACCTCGAGCGCGCCTACGCGTCGCTCGCCCCGGAGCTCGCGGGGCGAGCGCTGCCCCAGACGGCGCTCTCGAGCGAGCACTACTTCGACGACGTCGTCTACGAGCGGCTGCTCTCGGACGCCGCGCTGCCCTATCCCGGCGGGCGTGCGGCGTTGCTCGAGTTCTACGAGATCGATTTCCCACCGATGATCGACCGCTGCTTCGCCGAGCTCCGACGGCGCGGCATCCTGCCCGTCATCGCGCACCCGGAACGCTATCGGTGCTCGTGGAAATCGCTCGACGCGCTCGAGCGCCTCGTCGACGCCGGAGCCGCCACGCTGCTCGATACCGCCGCGCTGACGGGAAAATACGGCCGCGTGCCCCAGCGTACGGCCGAG
This sequence comes from Pseudomonadota bacterium, assembly GCA_003242355.1. Classification (GTDB taxonomy): domain Bacteria; phylum Myxococcota_A; class Polyangia; order Polyangiales; family Polyangiaceae; genus PMG-095. The sequence goes on along the minus strand of QGUH01000399.1, from coordinate 2,192 downwards.
CTCATTCTCGAGCAGGGCCTGTACCACGCGGCGTGCAGCGACGCGCATCGCCCGAGGGACGTGGCCGAGGTCGCGCGCGGCATCGAGCGCATCCAGCAGCTCTACGGAGACGACGAAGTCGAGCTCTTGTTCATCGACGGGCCGCGCGCGCTCCTCGACGGCAAGCTGCCGGATTGAGCACGGTACCGAAACCCGCTTTCGACCCGCAGTCACCGGGGGGGGCGTTCACGACGAAAGCCCTGCCTCCGGCCTGCTGCCGGACCGCACGCGCGGCCTCACGGAACCAGGTACGTCACGTCGAGCCGCGACGACGGCGCATCGAAGACGATGGCGTTCGCCTCGGGAACACCGTTGTTCTCGCTCTCGAACGCGAGACGAAGCTGAAGCGCGTCGCGCGCCAGCGCTTCGTCGTCGAGCGGCACCACGCCCGCGAGCACCGCGCCCGGCGTGGCCGCCGTGGCGAACACCCGCGCCTCCGCGAGCGCCTGCGCGTCGAACGCTGCTGCGCCGAGCCCCGCATAACGCACCGGCTCCACGAGGAGCGCTCCGAGCTCGCCGAACGGATCCTGGATCACGGCGCCGTCTTTCGTCTCGGAAGTATTCCGGACGCGCAGGCGCAGGCGCGCCGACTCGATCGCCGCCGCCTCCGACGGCGCTTCGAGCGGGAAGCTCACGAAGCCTTTGTATTGGACGAAAGCGCCTTCGTAGTAGCTGTCTCCGACGCAAATCGTGCTCTGGGTGGGAGCACAATCGCCGAGCCCGGGAGTCCCGTCGCTGCGCAGCGAGCCGCTGAGCGCCTGGTTCGGCAAGAGCTCCTCGGTGTACCGGCGAAACGTCGAGAACGAGAACGCGCGCGGCGCGAGCGGATTGCCGGCGAGGTCCCGCGCCCCTTCGCCGAGCTCGATGCCGATCGTGAGGGGGGGCTCGGTGAGCGTTGCCACCTCCGCGTAGGGCAAAGGTTGCGTGGGCTCGACGGTCAGCACCGTGCCCGCGCCGTTCCACGAGAACGTCCCGTTGGCGAGCGCCGCGACGTCGGACGCGAACGCTGCCTCGGTCGCCGTGCGATCCATCGGCTCCGAGAAGGTGATCACGACGGCCGTCTGGGCGTGCACTCCGCGCGCGCCGTCCGCCGGTGAAACCGACACGATCTCGGGAGCCACGGTGTCCGGATCTGGCTCTGGCTCGTCGGGTTGCCCCGCGGTCGGCGTGGGCTCGGCCCCCGCGGCGCCCCCGCGTTGCTCCGCGCCGCCGAAGCTCGGATTCGGGGGAGAATGCGCGCGGCCTCCCCGTCCCTCGGCCGGCCCCGCGCCGCCGTCCTCCGCGTCGGGCGCGCCGCCAGCGCCCACGTCCGCGGCCCCCCCATCGGTGCTGCCCCCCATCGAGGTGCCCGACGCCGCGCCTCCCGAGCCGGCGGGCGTCTCCTCACCGTCGTCGGGTCGAAAGACGTCGGTATCGCTCGGCCCGCTACAATGGACGAGCAACCAGAGGCACGGAAGCGCGCGTCTCATGAACCCTCGGAGCGAAATGCTCAGCTGGCATTTTACACACGGCTTTCGTGCTCACCGCACGAATTCGAGACGTAGTAATGTCTTTGGTCATACCTTGGGAACCAACGTGTTCGCGGAACGAGCCCGAATCGCGCGTGGCGCAGAGGGTTTCGTCGTGATCTCGCGATCCTCGCGAGTCTGCGCGCGCGCTCGTTCCGTGCTGACGGGATGCGTCGGAGCGCGTCATCGTTCGCTCGACGATTCGCAGATGCGCCGACGCGCCGTCTCTCGGCGCGGAATCTCACCCGAGATTCGCGAACCGATGTATGGGAGCGTGAAATGTCCCGGAAGCTCGTCGCGTGGATAACCTCGGTCGTCGCCCTCGGGCCGCTCCTCGTCGCACCGAGCGCGACGGCCCGCGTCGAGGCCGTTTCCGAGTACACGAAAGCGCAGACCTTCAGCGCCGCATTGCGATTCGTGCGCGTAGACCGCGGCTACGAGGTCACCGAGAAGGACGCCGAAGCCGCGTACGTGCTCTTCCGCTATCCCGTGCCCGGCAGCAAAAGCGAGGCGAACGGCTCGGTCGAGGTGGTCGAAACCCCTTCCGGAGTGAAAATCTTCGTCCAGCTCCCGAAGCTGCCCGAGTACCACGAGGCAATGCTGCGCGACGCACTCTTGCGGAATTGTCCTTTAACACAATTTACC
>QGUH01000398.1 GCA_003242355.1 Pseudomonadota bacterium | reverse complement strand
GGGTTGGAAAATTTTTTAAAAGGCAGGTCTTCGCCCTGCGCGAGCTCGGCATCGAGACGGTGATGGTCAACTGCAACCCGGAGACGGTCTCGACGGACTACGACACGTCCGATCGGCTCTACTTCGAGCCCCTGACGCTGGAGGACGTGCTCGCGATCTGCCGCGAGGAAGCGAGCCGCGGCGAGCTGCTCGGCGTGATCGTGCAGTTCGGCGGGCAGACGCCCCTGAAGCTCGCCGTGCCGCTCGAGCGAGCCGGCGTGCCGCTGCTCGGAACGTCGGCGGATGCGATCGATCGGGCCGAGGATCGCGAACGGTTCGATGCCCTGCTCGCCAAGCTCGATCTGACGCGCCCTCGCGCCGGTATCGCCAAGAGCGCCGACGAGGCACGCGCGATTGCCCGGGAGATTGGCTATCCCGTCCTGGTACGTCCCTCGTACGTGCTCGGCGGGCGCGCCATGATGATCTGCTACACCGACGAGGAGCTCGAGGCGTACGTGGGGCTCGCCATCGATGCGGCGCGCGACGAGGGCGGCTCGCAAACGTTGCTCATCGATCAGTTCCTGAAGCACGCCACCGAAGTGGACGTGGACCTCGTCTGCGACGGGCGCCGCGCGATCATCGGCGGCGTGATGCAGCACATCGAGGAGGCTGGCGTGCACTCCGGGGACTCGACGAGCGTGCTCCCCCCGCACACGCTGGATCCGAGCATCGTCGCCCGCATCGAAGACGACGCACGACGGCTCGCCCTCGAGCTCGGCGTGGTGGGCTTGATGAACGTGCAGTTCGCGGTGAAGGACGGGCAGGTCTACGTGCTCGAGGTCAATCCGCGCGCCTCACGCACCGTGCCCTTCGTCGCCAAGGCCACGGGTCTGCCGCTCGCGAAGATCGCCGCCAAGGTGATGGCGGGCAAGAGCCTCGACGAGCTCGGGCTGCGCGAGCGCTCGCTGCCGATGCACGTCGCGGTCAAAGAGTCGGTGTTCCCGTTCTCGAAGTTCCCGGGAGTCGACACGATTCTCGGCCCCGAGATGCGCTCCACGGGCGAGGTCATGGGCCTGGCGCTCAACTTCGCCGCCGCCTTCGAGAAATCGCTCGCGGCCTCGGGGTTCGCGCTGCCGGGCACGGGGCGCGCGTTCATCAGCGTCATGGACGAAGACAAGGCGCTCGCCTGCCACGTCGCACGCCGCTTGCGAAACCTCGGGTTCGGCATCGTGGCGACGCGCGGCACGGCCGCGGCGCTCGAGCGCGCGCGCATCCCGGCCGAGTGCGTGAACAAGGTGACGGAGGGCTCCCCCCACGTGGTCGACGCGATCCGGGCCGGTCGCGTGCAGCTCGTGGTCAACACGACGGCGTCCGGCAAGGCCGTGGCGGACAGCTATTCGATCCGACGCACCGCGCTGCTCGCGAACATCCCCTACTTTACGACGATGTCGGCTGCGCTCGCGGCCGTCGAGGCGCTCGAGGCGCTGCAGCAGTCCCAGCGCCAGGTCCAGGTCCGCAGCATTCAGGAGTGGCACGCGCGTTCGAGCGCGTGACGAGCTTCGGCAGGGGCGGCTCGCGCCGCCCCTCCCCGTCGAAGCGAACTCGGCGGCCCCTCAGACCGCGCGTTGCAGCGAGCTCGAGCCGCGGCAGCGCAGCTCGGCTTCGACGAGCTCGCGGAGCTTCTTCGTGTCGAAGGGCTTCGGGATGAACCGGTTCTTGCACCTCGCGACGAACTCGCGCATCGGGTCGGTGAACACCCCGCCCGTCATGATGACGACCCGGCGAGCATGCTCCGGACCGAGCTTCTCGAGCTCGGCCAAGAAGTCCATGCCACCGAAGCCCGGCATCATCAGGTCGCAGAACACGACGTCGAACGCTTCCGCCTTGTAGATCTCCACGGCTTCCCTGCCGTTGGTCGTCGCCCGGATGTCGTGACCCGATAGGGCCCGCTTCAAGCCCCGAAGCACCGCGGGCTCGTCGTCCACGAGCAGAATACGGGCGCGGCGACGGGCTTCGGGCTCCGGAGGCGGCGTCCTTCCGCGCGCGGGCGTGGGCGTCTCGACGACCTCCGCGCACGGCAAGGTCACCCGCGCGGTCGTGCCGTGTCCGAGTCGACTCTCGAGCCCGATGGTTCCGCCGAAGCTCTCGATGATGGTGCGGCAAATCCAGAGGCCGAGCCCTGTTCCCTTCCCGACCTGCCGCGTCGAGAAGAAGGGATCGAACGCGTGCTCGAGATCCGCCTCGGCGATTCCGGTCCCGGTGTCTCGGATCGTCAACACGACCCAGTCCCGGTCCTTCACCTCCGTCCGGACGACGATCTCTTGATGGTCGCCCTCGTCGGGCAACGCTTGCAGGGCATTCATCAGCAGGTTGACGAACACCTGCTCCAGGCGATGGGGGTCCGCGAGCACGGGGGGCGTGTCCGCGAACCCCACGACGAGTCGGGCGCGGTGACGGATCTCGTTTCCCACGATGCGCAGCGCGGCATCGAAGCAGCGGGACAGATCGACCGCGGTCGGCGGCTCCTCGCGCGGGCGCGAGAACTCCCGCGCGCTGTTGACGATGCGGCGAATCCGTTCTGCCCCCGAGGCCGCCTCCACCAAGGCGTCCCGAATGGCGCCGAGGGTCGCGACGAGCCCGTCCGCGGGCTCGCCTTCCGGGGGCGACGCCGGCGGCTGCCTGGACGCGCGAAGTTCGCGAACCCCGGGCGGCGCCGAGCGCACGGGCTGGCTCCGCGGGGGCGCGCTCACGTTGGCCGCGCCTTCGGCGAGCTCGGTGGTCGTTCGTGAAAGCTCGTTCACCGCCCAATCGAGGTTCGCCATCACGTACGCGAGCGGATTGTTCACCTCGTGCCCGATGCCCGCGACGAGCCTCCCCAACGCTTCGAGCTTCTGCGCGTGGCGGAGCTCCTTTTCGAGTCGCAACCGATCCGCCATTTCGGTGCGAAGCCGCTCCAGCGCACGCTCGAGCTCCTCGGTGCGACTCTGCACCTGCGCCTCGAGCGACGAGAGGTGCGCCTCGTTCTCGCGGAGCAAGCGCCACTTTTCCGAGAGCGCGCGGGCGAGCTGACGGACCTCGATCGAGTCGAAGGGCTTCTTGAGAATCAAGAAGCCTCCACCCGCGCCGAGCTCGGCGACCATCTCCTCCCAGCCGTAGTCCGAGTACGCGGTGCACAAGACGAGCTGCAGCCGGGGATCGATGCGCCAGAGCTCGCGCGCCGTCTCGACCCCGTTCGGGCCGGGAGGCATGCGGATGTCGACGAACGCGACCGCGAAGGGCATATCGCGCTCCAGAGCGCTCTTCACGAGCGGGATCGCGCGATCGCCCTGATAGGCCGAATGAATTTCGAAATCCAGGTTCGCGTCCGGCGGCTCCGTGGATCCGAACAGCGCTTCCTCCGCCTCCAAGAGCCCCGGCGACGCGCGCTGCACGCTCAGGATCTTGCAGAAATCCTCGTGGATCTTCGGGTTGTCGTCCACGACGAGGATGCGCCGATGCGACGTGGTCATCTCATCCCCGTGCCGCGAAGGGCAACCGCACCGGGAGCTCGAGCACGAAGCTCGCTCCTCCGCCGCGACCCGGGCTCGTGCAGGTGAGGCTGCCCCCGAGCTCCATCGCGGCGAGCGCGCTCGCGTGCAGGCCGAACCCGTGACCGTTCTTGCGCGTCGTGAAGCCGTACGTGAAGAGCTTCGGTAAGTGCTCGGGCGCGACGCCGACGCCGTTGTCGCACACCACGAGCGACAGGCTTCCGCCGGGTCGATGGCGCACGCTGATGGTGATCTGCTTGGGCTCCTGGTCGGATTCCGCGAGGGCGTGCTTGGCGTTGGTGAGCAGGTTCACCAGGATCTGGACCACCTTGTGGCGGTCCATGAGAAAGGGCGGGACCTCGGCGTAGTCGCGGACGACGCGGATGCCGAGCTCGCCGAACGAGTCGCGAACGAGGCCAATCGCGTCCTCGATGAGCTCCGTCACCGAGCACGGCTCGGAGACTCCCACCGTTCGTGCGTACGCTTGCTGCTTGGTGATGATCGATTTGATGTGATCGACGTTCTCCTGCAGCGAACGGAGCTCCGCGGCAATTCCGGAGACCTCGCCGCTCAAGTGCCCGGCGAGCTCCTTGAGGTAGGTCGGAAGGACGCGGCCCCGGTGGTCGGAGCGGAAGAACTCCCCGAGCTCCTCGGGAGCGCGATTCAGGAGCTCCGCCACGCGTTCGACGCCGCCGACGCGCAGCGCGCGCAGGCGCTCGAGCGACAGCTCCGCGGACACGTTGATGCTGTTGAGCACGTTTCCCACGTTGTGCAGCACGCCCGTGGCGACGTCGGCCATTCCCGCGCGTCGAGAGACCTCCGCGAGCACCTTGGTCGATTGCAGGAGCTTGGCTTGCGCGTCGCGCAGCTTGGAGAGGCTCGCGTCGAGCTGGGCATTGGAGGTCGAGAGCTCCGAGCGCTCGCGATCGAGCTCGGCGATGAGCTCCTGGTTCTCCAGCAAGGCCGCGAGGTGGCTACCGAAGAGCAGAAAGTGCCCCAAGTCGTAGTCGTGCAGCGTGTAGAATCGGCCGAAGCCGGCCCCGTACCCCGCGAGCAGGAGCAGGGGCTGATCGCGCCCCGGCAGCGACATCCAGAAGAACGAGTCGAGGGCGACCACGCGTGCGAGCGCGTCGAGCTTCGGGTCTCTCGGGTAGCGTCCGCTCTTGTTCGAGAGCACGTGCTCGAGCGTTTCCGGGTCGATGGCCGCCTCGTCGGCGAGCGGCGCGTGGGCGGCGCCCTTGCGCAGCACGAGTCGCGGCCCCTCGCGCAAGCAGGCGTAAACCGCGGCGACCTGGAAGTTCAGATCGTCGACAATCGACGACACCCACAGGCCGAGCA
>QGUH01000397.1 GCA_003242355.1 Pseudomonadota bacterium | reverse complement strand
GTACCTCGCGCGCCGCGACGGGCTCACGGGGCTTCTGCGGCGCGAGCAATTCTTGCGGGCGCTGGAAGAGGAGCTCGCCTACGCGGAATGGTCGAACAATCACCTCACGGTCGCGCGGTATCACGTGCGCAGCCCTTCGCGGCACGTGAGCGATCGCCCGACCATCATCGAGATGCTGGCGCTCCGGCGTGCGGCACAGCGGGTCGCGGATCTCACGGAAATGTTGCTGCTCAGCATCGTTCCCGTGACCGGTGGCCGCACCGGGCCGCTCAAGTTCGCGATCGCCATGACGGGGCCGAGCCTCGACGAGGCACGGAACGTCGTCGAGCAGGTCGTCTCGCAAGTTCAGGTGTTGATGCCCGAATCGCTCGACCTCGCGGCGACGTTGGTTCGCGCCGAGCCGGGCCAGCGCGTAGGATCGCTGATCGACGATTGACCGTGGCGGATCGTCGATCGATCTCTTGAGAGATGGTCGGACCGCGGCCTCCCCGTCCGTCCTTTCCGTCGTCGTCGGGCGAGCCGTCCTTGCGTCGCCTGGGCGTCGGCGGCGGACGCCCCGAGCGGCCGGTGAGAGCTCAGCTCGTGGTCGCCATCGTGTCGGCGCTCACGATCGTTGCCGTGCCGCTCTATCTCATGCACCGCCCCTCCGGCGGCAGCACGGCGAAGCAGGAGAAGGCGCCAGCAGTCGTCGTTTCGGCGCCGTTACCGGCGCCCTCGGCCTCCGCGGAAACCAAGCGCTCGGAGCGCATTCAGCTCGCACGCGCCGAGCGGGTGCGCTGCGGCAACGGGACGCGGCCGACGCTCGAAGGTGGTCTCTGTGACCGCTTGGTTGCTTTCGAAGAAGCGCTCGCCAACGCCATCGTCGACACCGAGGAATGCGCTCCGCGCCCGAAGCGGCCCGAGACCATCAATCACGTTCTCCGACTCGACTTCGAGAAGCGGACCCTACACGTCTTTCCGGGGGCGAGCGGCGACCTGCGCGGCACCGAGGCGCGCCGCGCAACCGAATGCGTCAAGCGCGCGCTCGCGCAGCCGGACTGGACCGTGCCGCACCTCTATCGTCACTACGTGATTGCGATCCTCGCCACGTACCTGCCGGAGCCCGTCGACGTCGACGCGAGCACGCCGCGCTTCGAGTAGCCATCCCTCGTTCTTCTGCTCGAATCGAACCCGAGCGCGTCGAGCGTCGCTTTGGGGGGCGTTTCGAGGAGCGGCGGTCGTCGGCCGCTCGCGTCGAATCCGAATGCCCGAGCTGCTCCCCGCCGGCGTTTCGAGGAGCGGCGGTCATTCCTATCGCCGTTCGAGTCGAACCCGAACGCCGCGAGCAGCTCCCGGCGTGGCGTTTCGAGGAGCGAGGACTCATTCGTCCTGCTGCTCGGGAAGCTTCAGGCGCCCTTCGAAGGCGAGGTCTCGAACGGCGCGACCGAGGACCTCGCCGCGCTTCCCGGAGGGCAGCCGCGTTCGGCGTCGCGCCAGGTACTCGGCGAAATCGGCGAGGCCGGCCTCGTCGAACACCCGCTCGAGCTCCTCGCGGAGCCTGCGCCCGAGCGCCGGAGCGCGCCCTCCCGTGCTGATGCCCACGTTCACGAGACCGGCGCGGGCAATCGCGACGTGCGCATACGAGTTGTGGTCGGGAAGATCCACGGCGCAGAACCAGACGCGACGCTCGGCGGCGTGAGCGCCGAGCTCGTCCGCGAGCGTACGCGGAGCATCGGTAACCACCGCGAGCCACGTGTCGTCGAGATCCGCCGGCACGGCGCTTCGCCGGTGGAGCTCGATGTCGCCCCGGTGGGCGAGGGCCTCGAGCTCCGGGCACGGCGACTCGCCAACCACGGTGACCTGCGCTCCCGCTTCGAGCAGAGCCGTGGCGCGTCGCGCCGCCTCCGGCGAGCGGCCCACGACGAGGCAACGGCGATCGGTGAGATCGAGGGCGACGAGGAACGGGCGCTTCACGGGGCCGACTCTACGCCACGTCCCACGGAACGTCTCGCAGAGCGACGCGACGGCCGGAGCGTGCCGCACCATGCGAAAGGCGGCCTCGAAGAGACTGCCGCTCGGGGACCCAGCGAATCCGCTTCGGCAGGAGGGGCGGCGTGATCCGCCCCTTCGAAACGAGGCGAAAAGGCCATCGCTTGGCGTTTCCAGAGCGACGCACGGTTGGGAACGCGCCGAAATACGGGAAACAGCGTCGGACGGAGTGCCCGTGTGAGGAGGGGTCCCGCCGAGCTCACTCGAGCTCACGTCGGCGGGGGGGGGCGGCGCGTGCCGCCCCTACGAAGCAGGGCTGGAACGCCGATCGGTTCGAACCGATCGGCGTTCTCGAGCGGGTTACCGAGACTCGGACCGGGAATGGAACACCTGCGGCACGAGGGGGCGCGTCACGAACTTCACTTCGCGCTCGGCATCGCCGATGCGTTGCAAGAAGAGCCCCGTGAAGGTGCTGAAGAGCGCATCACCCGGTGCGGCGGTCCCCGTGCTCGCCGGGCGCATCACCCAGCGCTGGATTTTCTGCAAGAGCTCGGGGCCAATCGGGTTCACTTGGATCTTCCCGATCACGAGCAACGCTACGCCGCGTGGGATCTGCGTGCCGTCGCCGGCGAGCAGCCGGTGGATCTCGGCGCAGCGCCGCAACACGCCTTCGATGGTCGTGGTCCAGCGGACTTGGCTCACTCCCGGGCTCGCGATCTCCACGCGGTAGGCCTCTTCCCACACGTGCCAGGTCACCTTGCAACTGTGCGCGGTCGTCGAGAGCGCGTCGCCCCCGGTCGCGCGGTGGACGATCGCGGTGAGCACGATCGTGGTCGGCAGGCCTCGACGGAGCTTTTCCTGGATCCGCTGGTCGATGACGTCGCGAAAGGAGATCCCGAGATAGAGCCGCTCTCGATCGGCGTCCCACTCCAGCAGCGCCTCGCGGATGGTTTCGCGGATGCCCTCCTCTTGCGCGTGCGCACTCCCGGCCGACAGCGGGACGAGGCCAGCCGCCAGGACGCCGAAGGCGGCTGCTCGGAGCATGCGGCGCAGGGAGCGTTCAGTCCTCACCGGCCGGTCCCTCGCCCCGCACGGGCACGAATCCGAGCACGTTGGAGAAGGCGAAGGCGAAGCCGCCCACGCTCGTATCGATGCGAAGGCCCAGGTTGCCGGTGAGATCGACGGGAACGAGCGCCAAGCCCGAGTATCCCTCCGGTGGGCGCACGAGGTCGCGGCGCGACGCCAGGCCGTAGATGCCCGCGCTGGCGAAGAAGTCGATCCCGAACACCGACCGCCGCCCTCGGTAGATGGGGATGCGATACTCCGCCCCGACGCGGAATGCGTATTCGCCGTGGCGCACCTCGACGATTTGCGTTCCGAGCAAGTTGGGGGGCGGCCGTCGATCGAAGCTCACGCCGAGCACGCGATCGGGCAAAAAATCGCTGAAATCGCCGACGTAGAACTGCTCGAAGAAGGGAGCATTTCCCGCGAGCGCCCCGCCGTAGACGTCGAGCTTGAGCACGTGATCGTGCCAAGGCAGGCGGAAGTACCTCGCGGCTTCGATCTCGAGGCGCTGGTAGTCGTAGTCGAGCCCAGCGGGCAAAAGCCCAACCTCGCCCGTGACGGCGACGAACCAACCGCGTGTGGGCAGGATGGGATGGTCGCGCGTATCGTGCTGGAGCGTCGCGCGCACGGTCGACAGCACGCTCGAGCCCCGCACGATGTCGAAGTCGATCGGCTCGCGCGCGAAGCCGCGCAGATGGGACGCTTGGCGTGGATACTCGGCGTCGATCGACTCGAGCCGGTAGTGCAACCACACCTGGGTGGAGATCGACAGATCACGGCCGACGCCGAGCGAGCCCCCGAAGCGGCGGTAGCGCACGATCGCGAAGTCGCGTGGGTCGCCCGTGTTGCCCGGATCGGACCAGAGCACGCCCGCGTTACCGAAGTACTCCTTGGCGTCGGCGAACGAGAGCACGGCGCTGGTCATCCACGCGCTGCCGAGGAATGCGGGATCGAGGAAGCGCACGCGGAGCGCGAGCTGTCCCTCCGCCATTGCCGCCGCCGTGCCGAGCGTCATCCCCGTGCCCCCGAGGTTGGTTTCGGCGACGTCGAGCCCGGCGTAGGCGGTGAGGGGGCGCGCATTGCCTTGGGTGTCGGCATCCGCCGACAAACCCATGAAGATGTCGTTGACGACGATCGTGTTGCGCTCGACGACGTCGATCACGAGCACGATGAGCCCGCGCTCGCTGCCCTTCTTCAGCGAGAACTGAACGTCACGAAAGAACCCCGTGCCGAGCAGGCGGTACCGCGTCAGCTCGATCTCCGGGTCGTCGACGTCGATCACGTCGCCTGCGGTGAACGGTACGTATCTGAGGACGACGCGCGCGCTCGTACGCGTGTTGCCGCGGATCTGGATCCCCTCCAGCGTGTAGCGGACGCGTTCCTGCTCGACCGCGCTGGCTCGGGGCGACGCGATGCTCTCCTGGGCCGCAGGCAGAGGCGGCGCGGGCGTCGGCGGCGCCGTGGGCGGGCTCGGTTCCGCGAGCGGCGGCTCGTCGTCCACGCCCCACGTGTCGAGCGGCGCTTCCTCGGACGCCGCGAGGGGCGGCTCGTCGGCTGATTCGGGTGACGGGAGCGGCGCTTCCTCGGGCGCCGCGTGGGCCACCCTCCCCGCAAATAGCAGCAGAAGCGCCGAGAGTCGGGCGAGGGACCTGCCGCCGTGCACGCGCTGCACGGCGCGAGCCTACATCAGAAACGGCGGGGCAAGCGCTCGTAGGTGTCGGGAAGGGGGGACAGACCGGCCGCGGGCCCGGCGGGCCAATACTGCTCCCCGCAGCGGTAGAACCCGTTGCCCCCCGCGGGGCCCTGCTCCTTTTAA
>QGUH01000396.1 GCA_003242355.1 Pseudomonadota bacterium | reverse complement strand
CACGAAATCGGGCCCGGGGGGCGGGGGGCCCCGATGCCCGAGGGCGCCGCCGCCGCGGCGAGCAGCGCCTCGGAGGGCGCCGCGTGGATCCCCATCGTGCGGTCGCCCTGGACGTTGCTGTGCCCCCGCACCGGGCACACACCCGCGCCGGGGCGCCCGATGTTGCCACGCAAAAGCAGCAGATTGACGATCTCGCGCACGTTGGCGACCGCGTTCTTGTGCTGGGTGAGCCCCATCGCCCAACACACGATCACGCGCCGCGCGCTGGCGTAGATCTCCGCGAGCCGTTTCAGGGTCGACTGCGGCACGCCGCTTTGCTCCACGAGCACGTCGCCGTCGATGCGCGCGAGCGCGTCGCGGAACGCCTCGAAGCCGTGGGTGTGCTCGGCGATGAACGCGTGATCGAGCACGCCGCCGCGCGCCGCTTCGAGCGCGAAGAGCTCCTTCATCACGCCCTTGAGCAGCGGCACGTCGCCGTTGATGCGCACCGGGACGTGCTCGCTCGCGATCGGCTGGCCCACGCCGAGCAGCCCCTCGGCCGTCTGCGGATGCGCGAACCGCACGAGCCCGGGCTCGCGCAAGGGATTGATGGCGACGATCGTCGCGCCGCGCGCCCGCGCCTCGGCCAGCGTGCTCAGCATCCGCGGATGGTTCGTGCCGGGGTTCTGACCGATCACCAGGATCAGGTCGGCGAGCGCGAAATCCTCGAGCGTGACGGTGCCCTTGCCGACCCCAATCGTCGAGCGCAGCGCGGTGCCGCTCGATTCGTGACAGAGGTTGCTGCAATCCGGGAGATTGTTCGTGCCGAGGGTGCGCGCGAAGAGCTGATAGAGAAAGGCCGCTTCGTTGCTCGCTCGCCCGGAGGTGTAGAACACCGCTTCGTTCGGCGACGAGAGCCCGCGGAGCGCCTCGCCGACGAGCGCGAAGGCCTCGTCGTACGAAATCGGGCGAAAGTGCTCGCCACCGTCGCGCAGCATGGGTTGCACCAACCGGCCGCGTTGCTCGAGCCAGCGATCGGAGCGCCCCGCGAGATCGCCGATGCCGTGCTCGGCGAAGAACGCCGCATCGACCCGCCGCCGGTCGGCCTCGTGCGCAACGGCACGCGCACCATTTTCGCAGAACTCGGCGAAGCTGCGGTCGCGAGGCGCCGGGTCCGGCCACGCGCATCCCGGGCAGTCGAAGCCGCGATCCTGATTGACGACGCCGAGCGCCCGGAGCCCGCGCGCGAGCCCCGCGCGATCGACGGTGTAGCTGAGCGCGCTCAGAACCGCAGGCAATCCCGCGGCGGGCTTGGGGTGCGAAGAGCTCCGATCTGCCATCGCGGCTGCATTGTACTTTCCGGTCGAGCCCCGCGACCGCCCCATTTCACCCGGTTCCGTCGTCCGTCCGCAGGGGCGCGTCGCGGTGCGCCGCGCGCCCGGCGCCGATCACCTCCGGAGTGCGCTGGCGCGCGAGTCACCCCAGCCCCGAAAGCACGGGGCCGGCACGGCCATTGCTAGTCGACCTGCGTGAGCAATTCGCGTGTTGTGCCCCCGCTCGGGTCCGGCGATGCGCTCGTCGTCGTCGACGTGCAAAACGATTTCCTGCCCGGCGGCAGCCTCGGCGTCCCCCACGGCGACGAGGTCATTCCCGTGTTGAACCGCTGGATCGCGCGCGCGCGCGAGCGCAACGTGCCGGTGTTCGCGACCCGCGATTACCATCCGCCCGACCATTGTTCGTTCCGCGAGCGCGGTGGGCCCTGGCCTCCGCACTGCGTTCAGGGCACGCCGGGAGCGGAGCTCGCTCCCGGGCTCGAGGTCCCTCCGGAAGCCGTGGTTCACAAGGCGATGGATCGGGACCGGGAGGCGTACTCCGGTTTCGACGGCACGGACCTCGACGCGCGGCTCCGCGCGCAAAAGGTGCGCCGCCTCTTCGTCGGTGGGCTCGCCACGGACTACTGCGTGCTCAACACGGTCAAGGACGCGCGCCGGCTCGGCTACGACGTGGTGCTGCTCGAGTCGGCCGTGCGCCCCGTGGAGGTCCGGCCCGGAGACGGCGCGCGTGCGATCGCCGAGATGAAGGAGCTCGGCGCGACGGTGCTCTCGGAAGCGCCGTGAGCCCGCCGCCATGTCGCACGAGGCACTCTTCACGGACCTCTACGAGCTGACGATGCTCCGCGCGTACCTCGCGGGGAACATGCGTGCGCCCGCCGTGTTCGAGTTCTTCGTGCGAAAGCTGCCCGAACGGCGCTCGTTCTTGATCGCGGCCGGGCTCGCCCAAGCCCTCGAGTACCTGGAGAATCTCCGGTTCGACGAGGAGGGTCTCGAGTACCTCGCGCGCACCGTTCCCCTCGACCCCGAGCACGTCGAGTACCTGCGCACGCTGCGCTTCACCGGAGACGTGGACGCGGTTCCCGAGGGGACGATCGTGTTTCCGAACGAGCCGCTGTTCCGGGTCGTGGCGCCGATTGCCGAAGCGCAGCTGGTCGAGACGCGGCTCATCAACATCCTCCATTTCCAGACGCTGCTCGCGTCCAAAGCCGTGCGTTCCGTGCTCGCGGCCCCGGGCAAGCTGCTCGTGGATTTCGGGTCGCGCCGTGCCCACGGCCTCGAGGCGGGCGTGCTCTGCGCGCGCGCGGCGTTCCTCGCCGGCTTCGCAGGCACCTCGAATCTGCTCGCGGGGCAGCGCTTCGGGATTCCCGTGTACGGCACGATGGCGCACTCGTTCGTTCAGGCGCACGACGACGAGGTCGCGGCGTTTCGTCTCTTCACGCGGGCGAACCCCAACACGGTGCTCCTGATCGACACCTACGACACCGAACGCGCCGCGCAGGACGTCGTGCGGCTCGCGCGCGAAGGGATCGCGATTCGCGGCGTTCGCATCGACAGCGGCGACCTCGGCGCGCACGCCCACGCCGTGCGCCGCATCCTGGACGCCGGAGGGCTCGAGCGCTGCACGATCTTCGCGAGCGGGGGGATCGACGAGGACGCGCTCGCACGGCTCGCCGCCTCGGGCGCTCCGATCGATGGATTCGGCGTCGGCACGCGGCTCGACACGTCCGCCGACGCGCCCTACCTCGACTGCGCCTACAAGCTGCAAGAGTACGCCGGGCGCGCGCGCCGCAAGCGCTCGGAGGGCAAGGCGACCTGGCCCGGGCGCAAGCAGGTGTTTCGCAAGCACGCGGCGAACGGACGCATGGTGGAAGACGTGGTGACGCTCGTCGGCGATACGCAACCCGGAGAGCCCCTGTTGGTCCCGGTAATGCGGGGCGGGCGTCGGCTCGCCGAGGCGGAGCCGCTGACGGTGCTGCGAGCCCGCGTCGAGGCGCAGATCCGGAGTTTGCCGGACGAGCTGCGAGCGCTCGAGGCGCCGCCCACCCCCTACCCCGTTCGCGTCTCCGAACGCCTCCAGGCCCTCACGGCCGAGCTCGACCGCACCCAGCGGTGATCCCGAAGGGGACGCCGCCCGGTCTGCGTCGCCGCCTTCGCAACGCTCCGCGTTCGGGCGATGTCGGCCCGAAGTGCAGGACTTCGGGCGCGACCGGCGCGCCGGGCAGCCACCGATTGCCGTTATCGGCGGAAAATGCGGCAAATGCTTGACCGGGGGCGGGGAGCGGATCACAAGGCGGTCTCGGCGCATCCCGGTAAGCGCAATCGAGGTTCAACGATGGGCGTGATCGTTCAGAAATTCGGTGGCACCAGCGTCGGCAATGGCGAACGCCTGAAGAACGTCGCCGCCATCATCCGCCGCACGCGCGAGCAGCATTCGGTGGTTGCGGTCGTCTCGGCCATGAGCGGAACCACCAAGGCCGAGGGCACCACGAGCCTTTTGCTCGCTGCCGCCAAGTCGGCGCTCTCGCAAGTGCCGTTCGACGACGCCCTCGTTCTGGTCGAGAAGAACCACGTGGCCGCGGTGGAGCAGGCCATCACGAGCGAAGCGCTGCGCGCGGAGACGATCGCGTTCATCCGTGAGGAGATCGATCGGCTGCGGAGCTTCTTGAAAGCGATCGGCGTGATTCGAGAGCTCTCGCCTCGCTCGCAAGATGCCGTGCTCGGCGTGGGCGAGCGGCTCAGCGCCCGCATCCTGAGCGCCGTGTTGCTCGATCAGGGCACGCCCGCGTCCTACACGGACCTTTCGGCTCTCGTGCCCGAAGGCGAGACCGAGGTGGATCCGGCGTTCTTCCGGCGGCTCGAGAAACGCCTGGCGCAGCTTTGCCGGCCGAACGACGGCACGGTCCCCGTAGTCACGGGCTTCTTCGGCATGGTGCCCGGCGGCCTGCTCAATGCCGTCGGGCGCGGCTACACCGATTTCACGGCCGCTCTGATCGCCGCGGGCCTCGGCAAGGACGAGGCTCGCGAAATGCAGGTCTGGAAAGAGGTAGACGGCATTTTCACCGCCGATCCGCGCAAGGTGCCGAACGCGCGCGTGCTGTCGCGGGTGTCGGCCGCCGAAGCGGCGGAGCTTACGTATTTCGGCTCGGAGGTGCTGCACCCGTTCACGATGGAGCGCGTCGTCGCGGCCAACGTCCCGATCCGAATCAAGAACACGTTCCGCCCCGAAGGCGAGGGCACGGTGATCGCGGCGTACGAAGGCGAGCAGCCCCGACACGTGACCGCCGTGACGACGAAGGGCGGCGTCACGGTGCTCACCATCACCTCGAACCGGATGTACAACGCCTACGGCTTCCTCGCGCGCGTGTTCAGCGCGCTCGAGCGCCATGGCGTGGTCGTGGATCTCGTCTCGACGAGCGAGGTCAGCATCTCCTGCACCGTGGACAAGCTCGCTGCGGCCGAGCGGGCCCGCGCGGACCTCGAACGACTCGGTCACGTCTTGCTCACGCCGGGTCGAGCCATCCTCTCGATCGTGGGCGAGGGCATGAACTA
>QGUH01000395.1 GCA_003242355.1 Pseudomonadota bacterium | reverse complement strand
CCACCTCGCCGTTGTTCTCGTGCGGCAGCTCGTTCCTTTCCTCGAACTCGCGCTTGACCCGCTCGACCGCAACCGGATCGCGCGCCACGTCCGGGTGAAGCACCTTGAGCGCCACACTCCGGCGCTCGTGCAGATCGAGCGCCTCGTAGACGCGTCCCATGCCGCCGTCGGCGACGACACGACGGATCTCGTACCGCTCGCACACGAGCTGACCGATGCGCGGATCGTTCTCGTCGGGGGCGACGGGCACCTGCGTCGCGCTGCCGAGACGCGTGCCCTCGACGAAGCAGAACCCAGCGTCGTCCGGATAGAGTCGACCGCACGCCGGGCACGCCTTCATGGCTCGCGGCTGCCTCCCCCACGGCGCCGCACCGCGGTGACGCGACGGACGGCGACGATGGCGCCCCCGTGAACCGGAACCGGGGGCGAACGATGGGCCCGCGGGGCGATGGAGGGCTCGAGCCGCTCCTCCGAAGTCGCAACGCGGACCGTCACCGTCACGCCGACTCCGACGATTGGTCGGGCTCGGCGCGCATTTCCGGACGGAAGTAGAGGATCCTGTGGCAGCTCGGGCACTGCCCGAATTCGTCGCCGCGGAGCAGCTTCTGAAACAGCATCGGCTGAAGCTGCATGTGGCAGGCGCTGCACGTCCCCGTCGTCGTGTACGCGATGGCCGTGCCCCGGCGTTTGCGCACGAGCTCGTAGCGCCGATAGAGCTGCGCATCCACACGCTTGACCAAGGCAGCGCGCTGGGACGTCTTCTCCGCGAGCGTGGTTTCCGCCTGTGCGAGGCGGCCCATCACGTCGTTTTCACTCGCGCCGAGCTCGCTGGCGAGCGCGTCGCGTTCGGCTTGGAGCGTTCGCGTCTCTTCGCGGGCCTGCGTGATGAGCCCGTCCAAACGCTCCATATCTTGTTCGCGATCACGGTAGAGCTTCTTCAGCTCCTCGAGCTCCCGCTGAGCGGCGTTGGCCTCGCGTTCGTTGCGGCAACGCGACAGTTTCTCGCGGGAGCGCTCGACCTGTACGGACATTTGCCGGAGCTCCCCGAGGAGATCTGCTCGGGTTCGCTCCATTTCCTCGATGCTTTTCTTTCCGCGCTCGAGTCGCTCGTCCAAACCGGCCAGGTGCGATTGTTTGCCCCGTAGCGCCTCGCGCTCTTGGGTCAGCGCGTCATTGAGTTCCTTAAGTTCTGCGTCGACACTGGCGAGGGCTTCGAGCGCCTCGATTTGCGGGGTGATAGTCACTGTGGGGTTCGGCTCCTTGGGGCCAAGCGACACCGGCAGCAAGACTCGCAGACGAGGCGAGTTGCCGCCGGGCGAGAACGGAGAAAGAGGAACTTAAGCGACATACAGAGGAGCGGCCAGTGGGCCCACCTGGGTTCGAACCAGGAACAACCCGGTTATGAGCCGGGGGCTCTGACCGATTGAGCTATGGGCCCGGGAGCAAGAATCAACTGGACCCCGGGGGGGAGGTGCAGGCGACGAGCCGGGCACGGCGCGCAAAGCTAATCGAACCGCGGCGCCACGGCAACTGCCGCCCTGCAGGAATTCTCGGGCATTGCCGGAGATTCGGTGCGAGGAGCTCGGCGAACCCCTCGCCGGGCACGGGGCGCCCTCGGGCGTCCGGCCGGTACGATGGAACCCAAAGCAGGACAGCCGCTCGGCCCGGAAGGTGGTACATCTGCGCGTTCGCGACCCATGGAAAGTCTGGTCGTTCGCGGTGCCACCCAGCACAACCTCAAAAACGTAAGCTGCGAGATCCCTCGAAACCGCCTCGTCGTCATCACCGGCCCGAGCGGATCGGGAAAATCCTCGCTCGCTTTCGACACGATCTATGCCGAAGGGCAACGGCGCTACGTCGAGTCGCTCTCGGCGTACGCTCGGCAATTTCTCGATCAACTCCCGAAGCCTCGCGTCGAGAGCATCGAAGGGCTGAGCCCGGCCATCGCCATCGAGCAGAAGGGGCTCGGAAAGAGCCCGCGCTCTACGGTGGGCACGGTCACGGAGATCGCGGATTACCTGCGCCTATTGTACGCGCGTGTAGGTGTTCCCCACTGTCCGAAGTCCGGACGCGTGCTCTATGCCTACACCGTCCAGGAAATCGTCGACGCCATCATCGCCCGGGGTGAAGGCGCGCGGCTGTCGCTGCTCGCCCCCATCGTTCGCAAACACCGGGGGGATCTCCTCGAAGAAATCGATCGCCTGCGCCGCGAAGGTTTCGTGCGCGCGCGCATCGACGGCACGGTGGTCGACCTGGGTGACGAGATCTCCATCGATCCGAAGCGCGAGCACGACCTCGACGTCGTGGTGGATCGCATCGTCGTGCGCGACGCGGCCAAGGGGCGCATCACCGACTCGGTCGAGCTCGCGCTCAAGCTCGGAGACGGCACCGTCTTGCTGGATGCGATGGACGGCAGCGAGCCCGTCGTCATGAGCGAGCGCCTAGTGAGCTGGGAGTACGGCATCACGCTTCCCCCGCTCGAGCCTCGCCTGTTCTCGTTCAACAGCCCCTACGGAGCGTGCCCCGCCTGCGATGGTCTCGGCGTCCGCTCGGCGATCGACGTGAACCGCGTCGTGCCCGACGACTCGCGCTCGTTGCGCGAAGGGGCGATCGCCGCGTTCGGAAGGCGGGGCTCGGTCGCCACGGCCACGGAGGTCGCCAAAGCCGTGGAGGCGCTCGGCGTCGATCCCGACGTCCCGTTCCGCGACCTTCCCGAAGACGTGCGGCGAGCGCTCCTCTTCGGCACGGCCGAAGCGCCCCTCAAGCGCCGGGGGCGCCAGCGGGAATACGGCGGCATCGTGCCGAAGCTGCGCAAAATGCTGGAAACCGGCGAGCTCCCCGACGGCGAGGACGAGCCGGACGACGGAGCGATCGGCCCGGAGGATCTGGGGCGCTTCGTCGTCACGCAGACGTGCGAGGCGTGCAACGGCGTTCGGCTGCGCCCCGAAGCATTGGCCGTCAAGGTCGGCGGCAAGGACATCGGCGAGCTGTGCAGGATGCCGCTGCACCGGGTGCGCGCGTTCCTCGAGGAGTACGCCGCCAAGAGCGACCTCGTGGGACGCGACGCGGCGATCGCGCTTCCGCTCGTTCGGGCGATTCTCGACCGGCTCGGCTTCCTCATCCAAGTCGGGCTCGACTACCTGACTCTGGATCGCGCCGCCCATACCCTCTCGGGCGGCGAGGGACAGCGCATTCGGCTCGCGACGCAAATCGGCGCGTCACTCGTGGGCGTCCTCTACGTGCTCGACGAGCCGAGCATCGGCCTGCACGCGCGCGACAACGAACGCCTGCTCGACGCGCTGCGGAAGCTCGTCGACAAGGGCAATAGCGTCATCGTCGTGGAGCACGATCGCGACGCGATCCTCGCAGCCGATCACGTGCTCGACATGGGTCCGGGAGCGGGCGCGCACGGCGGACGCATCGTGGCGCAGGGCACGCCGCGCGAGATCATGCAGAACCCGAACAGCATCACGGGCCCGTACCTGTCGGGTGAGAAGCGCTTGCCCATGCCCGCGGTCCGCACGCCGCCCGGACCCCAGAAGCTTCGTGTCATCGGAGCGCGCGCGCACAACCTGCGCGACGTCACGCTCGAGATTCCGATCGGGCTCATCACGGCCGTTTCCGGCGTGAGCGGCTCCGGCAAGAGCAGCTTGATCATGGACACGCTCCTCTCGGCCGTTCGCGCGGAGCTCTATGGCGCAACGGGCTGGATCGGACCCTGCGATCGCATCGAAGGGCTCGAGTACATCGACAAGGTCATCAGCATCGACCAGGCCCCGATTGGGCGCACGCCGCGCTCGAATCCCGCGACGTACACCGGGATCTTCACGCACCTCCGCGAGCTCTACGCGGGGCTGCCGGACGCGCGCGCCCGCGGATACAAGCCAGGCCGTTTCTCGTTCAACGTGAAGGGAGGCCGTTGCGAGGCGTGCCAGGGAGACGGCGTGCTGCGCATCGAAATGCATTTCCTTCCCGACGTGTACGCGACGTGCGACGCGTGCTCGGGAAGGCGTTACAACCGCGAGACGCTCGAGGTGCGCTATCGCGGCCTCTCCATCGCCGATGCGCTCGATCTCACCGTGGACGAAGCCGACGAGCTGTTCGAGAGCATTCCGCGAATCCGCCAGCGCCTCTCCGCTCTGCGGCAGGTGGGGCTCGGCTACATCCAGCTCGGCCAACCCGCGACGACGCTCTCCGGCGGCGAAGCACAACGGGTGAAGCTCGCGACCGAGCTCGCCCGCAAGGCGACGGGCCGCACGCTCTACGTGCTCGACGAGCCGACGACGGGACTGCACTTCTCCGACATCGAGCTGCTCACGCACGCGCTGTTCGGCCTTCGCGACGCCGGGAACTCGATCGTGCTCATCGAGCACAACATCGACCTCGTCGCGTGCTCCGATTGGGTGATCGACATGGGTCCCGAGGGCGGCGAACGCGGCGGCTCGATCGTGGCGCAGGGCACCCCCGAAGAGGTGGCCGAGAACCCCGCGAGCCACACCGGCCGCTACCTCAAGGCGGCCCTGAATGCCGCACGGCAGGCCGAAGGCCGCAGCGCCGCCCGGCAAAGCTCGCCCCCGGCAAGCTCGCGCCGCCGTCGCTGACGCCCTCCGCTAGGCCGAGCCCACGCAGGCGACGCACGGCGCGAAGGAACACGCCGCAGCGCACGGGCGGACGCCGCGGAGCGGCGTGCCCGCGCGGGCAGGCGCCTCGCCAAACTCAACTCCGCGGGGGCCCAAAAGGCGCGCGGGAGGGGCGGCGCAAACGCGGAAAGCGGGCAGAGGAAGCAAAGGGGCAAAAACGCAAGGAACAACGGCGGGCCCCCAAAGGCCGCGCGGGCCCTCCCGGGAAAAAACAGGGGCGGGA
>QGUH01000394.1 GCA_003242355.1 Pseudomonadota bacterium | reverse complement strand
TAGACGGAGGGCGTCGGCGGGGCCCCATTCTCCTTGCCGTGGATGTGCTGACCGTCGAAAAGTTCACGCTAATTCATTAGCGGTGCACTAGTGCACCGCAAACAGATGCGAACGACGTTTCCGGGGGCGATTGCAGCAGGATAGGCTGGAACCTGCGTTCGGGGAATTGACCTCACCTCATTAGCGGTGCACTAGTGCACCGCAAACAGATGCGAACGACGTTTCCGGGGGCGATTGCAGCAGGATAGGCTGGAACCTGCGTTCGGGGAATTGAAGTCACCTCATGAGCGGTGCACTAGAACGCCGATCGGTCGAACCGATCGGCGTTCTAGCGGAAGTACGCGCACTATTCGCAGACTATCCGTTACGGCGCGCCAGCTCCGCCTCGAGCTCCGCGATCCGTGCGAGCGCGCGTTCCTTCTGCCGGCGCTCGGCTTCCTTGGCCAAGCGCTCGGCTTCCTTGGCCAAGCGCTCGGCTTCCTTCTGCGTGCGCTCGAGCTCTTCGGCCGTCGGCCAGAGGCGAGCTCCGTCGGGGTCGTCCGCGACGCGCAAGCGGCTGCCCCCTTCGGTGGTGACGAGATGCGCGTTCAGGAAAGTAGAAAAGAACGGCCCTTCACCTTCGGCGACGCGCGTGAAGCGGTGCTCATCGACACGCCGCCAAACTTGAAGGCGGTGTGGCCCCCCAAACGCCTTCGGACCGACGAGCAGCGGATCGAAGACCACGAGCTCCGCAATGCCCAACGCCGCACAGCGATCAGGCACCTCCGCGTAGTCCTTGTACGGATGTCCCGGACTCACCACCTCGAGAACGAACGCGGGCGCACGGTGCTCTGGCTCCCACAAGCGCACGCTCGAAAGGCGTTCGGCCTCCGGCGGCGCCGGCTGCACGACGCACAAATCCGGATCGAAGCCGACCTGCGGCGCCTCCTGCCGAACCCGCACGGCGATGTTGCGAAACACCACCGCGTTCCGCCTCGTGCGCGCGATCCAGCATTCGAGCAGCGCTCGAAACAGGGTGAGCACTCGATCGTGCCACGCTGCCTCAGGCACGGGCTGCTCCGGGATGATCCACGATTCGGAAAAGCCCTGCACCCGATGCTGGACGAGCACGCCCTCTTCCAGGGCAGCGTGTTGCGGCTCGGCGGGCGGCATCGCGGAACGACATCGTAGCACGGGGGCGCCATCCTCGTCGGACGGCTACCGGCTCGAGTTGCGCACTCCTCGCGCAACGGCATGGCGCGCGGGCCTGCGGTTGGGCTCCCTTTTTTGGGTGGCGGTGCTTCGGGCTCTCCCGGATGAGACCTTCACGGGACGGACTCGGGGCACAGACGTTCGCTGATCAGCGCGGGACGCGCCCCGTCCGGAGGAGGTCGTCGGATCCCATTCGGAGCCCCTGGTCGGTACGGTGAGAGCGCCGCGCTGACGAAGTCGGAGACCCGATGCCCTCGAAGGTTCGCGAAACGGCTACCGTGCTCGCCGTGGCTTCGGGTCGAGCCGCGCGCGAACCTGCTTCGAGGTGAGCTCTTTCAGGGCATCGGTGGCGACCCAGCGTGCGGCGCGCGTCGCGGGATCGCCGCCGCGCTCGTTGCCGGCGCGCTCGTTCGCTGCCGCGAGAATGCGCTCGGCGCACGCCACGGCCGCTTCGTTCAGAGGGCGGTTGCGCTTGCCGATGCCGCGCAACGCCCAGCTCACGGCCTTCTTCACGAAGTTGCGCTCGTCGAAGGCGCCCCGTTCGATGAGCGGCAGCACGCCCACGAACGCGCTGTCGGGCGCCGCCGTATCGTGACGCGCCAGGCCCGCCATCAAGGAAAAGCCCGCCCGCTTGATCCAGAGCTCGTCGCGCTTGGCAAACTCTCGAGCTTTCTTCCAAGCATGGGGCGTTCTGTCGAACAGGCTCGTCGTGGCCTGATCGCACACGTCCCACGAGTCGAGGTCGGCGGCCCAGGCATCCATCTGCTCTGCGGTGACGGCCTCGGGATCGTCGATGAAGCACGCGAGCAGGCGCGCTTCGTGGTTCCCCGTCACCCACAAGGCGAGCGCCAGCTCGTGATCGGTGCCGATCCGCTTCGCGACCTTGCGGAGCGCCGTCACCGACACGCCGAAAGCGTTCTCGACGTTGATCCCGTAGCGCGCCATCCCTTCGCGGTCCCGCTCACTGCCCATCCCGCGCAGCTCCGCGAGCAACGCCGCAACGCGCGGCCCGCCCCCGAGCTCGGCAGACACAGAGCGCTCCGACTCACGGCCACGCGCCCCCGCTCGCTTGGAAACCCCGCGCTCCGGACTGCCACCGAGCTCGGCAGAAACCGCGCGTTCCGGCCTACCATTGCGCTCGGCGGAAACCCCGCGTTCCGGCCTACGCCCGGCCGAAGCGGTGCGCTCCGATCTAGCGCTGCGCTCGGTACGAACCTCACGCTCCGGCCCAGCACGGCGCTCGGCAGAAACCGCACGCTCCGGCCTACGCCCGGCCGAAACGGCACGCTCCGATCTAGCGCTGCGCTCGGTACGAACCTCACGCTCCGGCCCAGCACGGCGCTCGCTGCGCTCAGCAAAGCCCACCTCC
This sequence comes from Pseudomonadota bacterium, assembly GCA_003242355.1. GTDB lineage: Bacteria > Myxococcota_A > Polyangia > Polyangiales > Polyangiaceae > PMG-095. Next base: position 2,309 of record QGUH01000394.1, on the reverse strand, counting down.
GAACTGCCACCATTCCCCGGCCTACTGACACGCGCTCCCGCTCGCCTGGCAGAAACGGAGCGCTGGGTCCGAGCCGCACCGTCAGAGTGAACGGCGCGTTTCGCCGTTCGCTTCGTCGTACCGCGGTGCGCGTCGGCCTTCCCGAATGCGCGTCGCTGTTGGGCTTTCGTTGGCATTGGCAGCGGCAGCACTTTACACCAACAATCCCTTGGACCGACATCCGCGGCGCGCGACCCCGGCGCCGAAGTGACGCGTCGTCACGAGTCGAAAGCCCAACCACGAAGCGCTGCAAGCAGAAGAACCGAGAGCCCGAAGCACCCCGCCCCCCAACGAACACGAAACCGGAAGCTCGCGAAGCTCGGAAAGCGCAGTGTGAGGTCACGCGCATGAGGGGCCCGGCGTGCATGCGGATTGCCAGCAGAGAGAGCGCGCAGAGCAGTTGCTGGCCGTGGTGCCTCGGCCTCTCGTCGGATGACGCAGGAACGGAGCCGGTCAGTCGTCCTCCGTCTTCTTCGCTAGTGCACCGCTAATGAATTAGCGTGAACTTTTCGACGGTCAGCACATGCACGGGCACGTGCATCGGGGCCCGCCGATGCCATCAGTCGACGCTACCGCCGAACGCTTGCGCGTACCTCATTAGCGGTGCACTAGGACAAGGAGCCGGCAAGTCTTCTCCGCACTGTTTGCCAGCTGTTCGCCTCGACCGCTCCGGAGCGTTCCGGCGTTGCTCATCGGTCGCGTTCCCCCCCCCTGGCGCCGTCGCAAGGCTTCCCTCAGTCGAGCGAGACGACTCGTCCCCGAAGAATGTTTGATTGGGCGGATATCGTGACGAAGGCACGAGCGGGCGTGACGGGCGTATAGGCGACACGAGAGTCCGTGCGTTGCTCGCCCCTTCCTGTGATGTCCGAGGCCCGGCAGCCGCGGCAGATGTGTCCGCAAAACGCGAGCCCGTCGGCTCTTCGGATCCCCCTCCCACCCACGGGCCTGCGGTTGGGCCCCCGTTTTGATTGGGCGAATATGATGGACGGGCCCGAGCGGGGTGCGACTGACGACCAAGCGACACAGGAGTGCCTGTCGGCCTGTCGAACCCTTCGACGTGATTGCGGGAATATGATGACGACGTCCAAGCGACACAGGAGTGCCTGTCGGCCTATCGAACCCTTCGACGTGATTGCGGGAATATGATGACGACGTCCAAGCGACACAGGAGTGCCTGTCGGCCTATCGAACCCTTCGACGTGGCTGGGCGAACGTGATGGACGCGACTGGAGCGAGACCCGGAAGTTCGGGGGGGCGCCGCAGCCAGACATCGCCTCGCTTCGCTCGCGTCCTCGATCTTCTTCCGGCCCGTCACTCGTCACCTCCGAGTCGCGCCCAGCCTGCCGACCGCCGGTCGAAGTGACCCGGCCGTCACGGATGGTTCACTTCGCAACGGCTCGTCCCATCGCGCGAGAGCACCCTCCCTGCGGCGATGTGCCTTTGCCTTTGATTGGGCGGATATCGTGGCCGGCGCACGAGGCGGTTCGACGGACGTGCAGGCGACACGGGACTCTCGGCTCTTCGGCCCCCCTTCCCTTGATTCCCCAGGCACGACCGGGCGCGGCGGACGTGTGCGCCAACGCGGCTTCAGCCCTCTTCGATTGATTCGGTGGACTCGATGGCCCGCGCGCGCGCGAGCGCGCCCCACGTACAAGCGACACGGGAATGCCCGTGGGCTCTGCGGGCTCCTTGCTTTGATCGGGCGGATATGATGCCCAAGGCGCGCGCGGCGGGTGCCGGCGACGTACAGCCGCACGAGAGTGCCCCTCGCGGGCGGCTCCTTCGATTTGATTGGGCGGACATGACACCCAAGATGCGCGCGGGCACGCGCGGCGTACAAGCCATACGAGAGTGCCAGTCGGCGCGGCGGCCCTTCGATTTTGATTGGGCGGATATGATGGCAAAGTGGCGCACGGCCGACGGGTGCACGAGCAGACGGGTGCACGAGCAGACGGGTGCACGAGCAGACGGGTGCACGAGCAGACGGGTGCACGAGCAGACGGGTGCACGAGCAGACGGGTGCACGAGCAGACGGGTGCACGAGCAGACGGGTGCAGGCGTGTCCACGAGCCGACGTGTCCATGAGCTGGCGGGTGCAGACGCAGACGCGGGCACGAGCAGGCGGGTGCAGGCGCAGGTGGGTTCACGAGCTGACGCGTGCTCGGGCAGGCGTGTCCACGAGCTGGCACGTCCACGAGCAGACACGTCCACGAGCAGACGCGTCCACGAGCAGACGCGTCCACGAGCAGACGCGTCCACGAGCAGACGCG
>QGUH01000393.1 GCA_003242355.1 Pseudomonadota bacterium | reverse complement strand
TATTGTTCTTTGTGCGTTGGGGGCCCCGCCCCCCCGCGTGCCGGTAACTACCCGCTGGTTGGTCCGCTTCCGCGCCCCCGTGGCACGAGGCTGATCCCGCTCGGTCCCATCGCGGCCGTCGCGGGCTGTGGCGCGAACGAGGCGGGCGCTCCCGCGGACGCGTCTGGGGGAGCGAACGCGGGCAGTGTCGCCGTGAGCGGCGGGGCCGGGGCCGGCGGAACCAACACCATGATCAACGGCGGCGCGGCTGGCTCCGGGGGCGCGTCCACGGGCGGTGCCTCGGAAGGCGGCGCGGGAACGCCCGCAGGCGGGAACGACTCGAGTCCAGGAGGCACGGGCGAAACGCCCCCCTCCGAAGGCGCCGGCGGCACGGCGGAAGGAGGCAGCGCGAGCGGCGCGGCGGGCGCGAGCACGAGCGGCGGATCCGCGGGCGTGCCCGCAACGGAGGGAGGCGCGGGCAGCGGAACCGGAAGCGGCGGCGATGGAAATGCCGGCGGCGGCGCTGCTGGCGAAACGGGGGGAGAACCGACGAAGAGCGCGGGTTGCGGCAAGAACACGACGCCCGAGAGCGGGCGCTTCTCGATCGACGTCGCGGGCACGACGCGCGAGTACATCCTCGACGTGCCGCAAGACTACGACGCGAATCGGCCCTACCGACTCGTGTTCGCGTGGCACGGGCGCATGTACTCCGCCGAAACCGTCGCCGTGGGCGACGCCCCGCCGACGGGTCCTTACTTCGGCCTCAAGAGCCAGGCGGGAGGCGGCGCCATTTTCGTCGCTCCGCAAGCGCTCGAGAGTGGCTGGACGAATGCGAACGGAAGGGACGTCGCGTTCACCGACGCGATGCTCGAACGCTTCGAAGCCGAGCTGTGTATCGATACGAGCCGCGTCTTCTCCACGGGGTTCAGCTTCGGCGCCATCATGACGCTCACGCTCGGCTGCGAGCGCAGCGACGTGTTTCGCGCGATTGCGCCGATGTCCGGATCGCTGCCGAATGGTTGCCCGGACGCCGATCGGCCGCTCGCGTACTGGAGCTCTCACGGCAGCGCGGACACCACGATTCGCCTCGCGAGCGGTGAGGCTGCGCGCGACGCTTTCATCGAGCGCAACGGCTGCTCGTCGGAGGCCACGCCCGTCCAACCCGAGGGGTGCAGCAGCTACGAGGGATGTACCGCGGGCCACCCGGTGGTCTTCTGCGTGTTCGATGGCGTGCACGAGCCGCCGCCGTACGCTGGCGAAGCCATGTGGAGCTTCTTCGAGCAGTTCTGAGCGGACCGGAGCAGAGCTCGCCGCCTCGACGAGTCTCGGGCGCGTTCGGCGCGCGGGCCTGGCGTGCATCCCGCTCCGAGGGGAGCGGCGCGCGCGGCGGTCGGGCAAGCGAAAGGGCCAACGGAACGGCAGGTCGAAGCGTTCGAGCGCGGGCAACGCTCGGTTACCGTCGGGTTACCGTGACGTCGCGGCCTCCCGTGCGGTAAGCTCGGTCCGATTGTGCCGGGCGGCCGGCGTGGTCCTGACACGAGATGACTGAATCGCCTTCTCGGCCCGAGAATCCCTCACGCGCAACCTGGATGCGCCATCTCGGGAGGGGTTTGCACTATGGCGCGTGGGTGGCGGCCGCGTGGGGCTGCTCGAGCTTGTGGCTGGGCGACAAGGAAAAGACGCCTGAAACGCCGGCGAGCGCGGGAGCGCCGTCGGTTGCGTGTGTGGCGGGCCCCGGTCCCGAGCCGGAAGAAGGCGAGAGCGCAGCGCTCGCGAGCGGCGAAGAAGTGGCGTCCCGGGACGGCAACGCGGCGGCTCTGATCGAAGCCGAACGCGTGGCGCTCGCCCGCAAGGGGCTCGGGGATTCCAACACGGCGGAGAAGCCTTTCGTCGAGCCCGTGCTCACCGACGAGATCGTCGGCTTGCGCGTCGCAGCACAGAAGCGCGTGGCCGGAAACCAGCAGCTACCCAGTGAGCAGGGCTTCACCTATCTCAAGCCGGGAGAGGACGCGTGTCCTCCGGGCTCGATGCCGGCCGTGCTCGGACGGTTCGTGCCGGTCGCCAACGAGGCGTCGCTCCGGCACTTCCACCGAGCGCTGGCACGGCTGGTCGCGGGAGGCGACGAGGACGGGAAGGTGCGCATCCTGGCGTACGGCGCTTCCCACACGCAGGCCGACGTCTACGCGGGCTACCTCCGCGCTTACCTCCAGAGTCGTTTCGGCGACGGCGGCCAGGGCTTCTTGTTGCTCGGTCGCGTGAACAAGTGGCACCGGACGCGCCAGTTTACGCTGCGCACGCACGGGCTCTCCGTTCACCACTCGCAGGGTCAGATCGTCGAAAACGAACCGCTCGGCTTGTTCGGCGCGGCCGTCTTGGGGCGCAGCGCGAACGCTTATGCGGAGCTTTCGACGAGCAAGGAGTCGACGAATACGCACTTCGAGCTCCACTACTTCGAGGACGTGGGCGGAGGAGACTTCGTCGTCGATCTCGACGGGAAGACGCTCACGCGCATTTCGACCCGCGCGCCGTCACCGCGGCCCGCCTATTACACCTTCGAGACGTCGCCCGGTGAGCACACGATTCGCGTCAAGCTGAAGGGCAACGGCCCGGTGCGGCTATTCGGGCTCGTCGCCGAAACGGCCGGGCCCGGCGTGGTCGTGGACACGCTCGGTATCAGCGGAAGCAAGGCCGCCGCGAACCTGCTCTGGAACGAGGCTGCCTGGGCCGACGCGGTCCGGCGACGCAACCCCGATCTCGTCACGTTGGCCTACGGCACCAACGAGGCGATGGATTCGTCGTTCACCGCCGATTCCTACGAAACGCAGCTGCGCGCCGTGCTCAAGCGCTGGCGCAAGATCGTGCCGGACGTAAGCTGCGTGCTGATCGCGCCGTTCGACGTTCCGGAGCGAGGGCGCCAACGCCTCATCCAGCTCGTCGACGCGCAGCGCCGGATTTCCAAGGAGTTCAACTGCGGCTTCTGGGACGGCTTCGCGTTCATGGGTGGGCCCGGGTCGATGCGGCGCTGGGTGGCTGCCAAGCCGCCGCTCGCCAACGCGGATCACGTCCACCTCACGCGGCTCGGTTACATCTACGCGGGCGTCGCAATCGGCGATGCGTTGTTGCGGGCGTACGACGAAGAGCGCACTCAGGGGTTGCGCTCGGTCGTCGCCGCGCCGCCGGGATCGTCTCCCATCGCGTTCTGATCGTCGGCACCGGGAGCCGGCTTCGCCTCGCCGCTGTAGGCTTCGGCGGCGCGGCGGCGCTCGGTGAGCTCCGGCAGCGGTTTGCCCGCCATGCGCGTGCGGTACTCCTCGTAGGCGTACAAAAGCGCGTTGGTGAACAGGCCCGCGATGATTTCGTGGCCGGCGCCGGTGGGGTGCGCCAGGTCTTGATAGATGAGGCGCGGGCGCGCGCGGAACCAGCGCGCCACGGTGCCTTCGCCGCCCATCGCTTCGTAGGTGTCGAAGAACGCGCAGCCGTTGCGCCGCGCCACCTCGCGCTGGGCGTCGGCGAATATCTTGGCGATCTTGCGGGAGACGATCGTCCCATCCGGCGCGCGCTCACCGTGATCCGTGAGGCTCATGACGAGGCACGCGAGATCCGGCTTCGCGGCGCGGTACTTCTGAATCGCCTCTCCGTACTCGCGGTAGTACGGCTCCATCGAGCGTCGGAGCTCCGAGCCGCGGTACAAATCGTTGCCGCCGTACATGAAGACGACGAGATCCAGATCGCGATGCCGAATCTGGGACTTGATGTGCTCGGGATCTTGCAGGCGGAGCCCCCGCGGCGACCCGCCGATGTGCGAGATGCCGTCCCACACCACACCCGGGCCGTCGTTCTCCAGCACGACGCCGTAAGCGCGCACGTTGCCTTTGGCACGCACCGTGAAGTGATGACGGCCGGGCGGCACGTACACCATGTGCCACGCATCCTCGAGGTGTGGCCCGCGCGTGTCGACCGCGATCGTTTCCTGCCCGTCGATCACGATCTCCAGCGTGCCGCCGTTTTCCTGTCGCGCGAACCAGAGCTCGAACACCGAGAGCGTGCTGCTGAAGCCCTCTTCGGGTGCGCCCCACCACGCGTCGGCGCCGTTCTTCGTTTGCGCGATGAGCCCGCCGTAACCGTAGCGAGCGTCCTGCTTGCTGCAGTTGTTGATGATCAGGCACAGATTCCAGCCGCGCCCCGGCCGAAACTCGATGTTCTGTTGCCGGTACGACGGGTGATACCGGTCCATCAGGGGGAAACCGTGCCGGCCGTCCCCGAAACGGGACTGGAGACGTCGGCGGATCCCCGAGGTGATGCCATCGACGCCGATGACCGAGTCCCCCCAGTGTCCCGCACGCACGATCGCGCCGGGCACGCCCATCTCCGCGAGCGTCAGCTTGCGAAAGAACGGCTCGAGCACTTCTACCGACTCGATGCCGTGCTTGGGCGCCTTCACCGGTTCTTCGGGCGTAAAGGGTGGGAACACCGGCTCCGGCGCCTTCGCGGGCTCGGGCTGCTCGACCGGCTTGGGCCGTTCGTGCACGCGCGCAGGCACCATCGCCGTCGCTTCGCGCAGCTTCTCGAGCTCGGCCGCTTCTGCCTCGAGCTTCTCGCCTTCCTTGAGCAGCTCGCGCCCGACCACGTTCCAGAAGGGGACGTACTCGCCTTCGGGGGTCCACGGGCGCAGAGAAGCGAGCGGCGGCAACACGTACGTCGCGCCGATCGTGGCGGCCAGGCCGAGCAGCACGCCGCACACGCGCCCGAACGCCGAGCGCTCGACGACCGCCGTGCGCATGTCCGACGCGTTGCCGGGAGGCGCCCCGGCGGGCGTGACCGCCCCGGGGGGTTAGTGCCCCGGTCGCGGTTCGCAAGTGCGGGGGGAGTGCGACAACACTTCTTTTTCCACTTATTA